>DATMDB010000090.1:0-4283 GCA_035558075.1 Burkholderiales bacterium | reverse complement strand
CACAGCAAAGCGCGGCGCGCGCGCGACAAAACCCAGCTTGTTTTGCAACGCCAGGTCGTTGACTTTGTACACTACACCGTCAATGTCGTAAGGCAATTTGTCGCGTATGGCACCGATGCGCCGGTAATATTCGAGCAGTCCCTTAACCCCGCGCACCACTTGACGTTCCCGGGCAACCGGGAGGCGTAATGAGACAAGATAATCCAACAATCTATTGTGCTTGTCTTCGGGCAGTCTTCCGCCCTCCACCATACCTACACCGTAAGCAAAAAAACTCAGCTTGCGGCTTGCCGTGATGCGTGAATCGAGTTGCCGCAAGGATCCGGCCGCTGCGTTACGCGGATTGGCAAACTCCTTCTCTTTTTTTTCGCGTTGCTGCACGTTGAGCCTCTCAAAATCTTTCTTCAGCATCAGCACTTCCCCGCGCACTTCCAGCAGTGCCGGCGGCTTCTGAGCAGGAAGCCGCAGAGGCACGACTCTAACGGTGTGCAGATTTGCCGTGACATCCTCGCCAGTGTAACCATCACCGCGCGTCGCACCGCTTATCAATTGTCCCTTCTCATAAATGAGGTTGATGGCCAAACCATCGAATTTCGGCTCGACCGCGTATTCAATGTCCTGCATTCCCAACGCCTCCCGCACCCTGCGGTCAAAAGCGATAATGTCATCCTCGTTGAATGCGTTATTGAGGGACAGCATCGGAATGCGATGTATGACCTGGGCAAATTCCTTAAGCGGCGCGGTTCCCACCCGCTGGGTCGGAGAATCGGGGCTGGCAAGTTGCGGATGGCGCGTTTCCAGCTCGACCAATTCAGCAAATAATTTGTCATACTCGCTGTCGGGAATGGTCGGGGCAGCCAGCGCGTAATAGCTGTAATTGTGTTGTTCAATGCTTTGGCGCAGGCGGCGTACCCGCTCGATTACTTGCGCCGGCACTTTCATTCAGGAGAACAGCCTCGTGGCACGGAAACTTCCGGCGCTGATATTGCGCTGATCCATTGCCGTGTAGACGGCGCGTAATTGTTGCCGGATTTTCTCTATGCCGGAGTCATTTAACGGAATGCGGTTATCGTCCACCAATACTCCGCTCAAGGATGCGGCAAATTGTCTGGCACAGGCCAGCATCCGGTCAAATACGAGTATTCCGGAGGCGACACGTGGCACATCCAGCAGCAAGGTCACGCCGCGGATGGACAGATTTTGGATGTGCTCGGGAGCAAATGAAACGGCCTCGTGACTGCTCAGCGTAAACAAGCTTTCTCCTTGTTCGTTGAGATAATGGAAAGCACCATCCTCCAGCAGCCTAAATCCGGCTTCCTCGCTCAAAGCGCGTAGCTTGGTTCCGGGAAACGTTTGGCCTTCCTGGGCAACGACATTCAGGCCAATGGAGATATCCACTCCGGCACAGAATTTATCGAGTTCGGCCGCAGCGCCAAGAGCGGCTTTGCGCTCGGGGAACTGGGCCGCCGCCCGGGCATTCTCTGCAAAACTTTGCAGCATGTCACAAAACAGCGCCAGCTGCGATTCGCTAACAAAACCGGAACGGTCCGCAAGCTGTAAACCTATTTTAATACGGATATATTTGGCCTCGGCGGCCTCATCAAGTTTTTCCCAAATTGCGCCTCTCTCGCGGCAGCCCAGGCAATTTACCCGACGTCCAAATTCCAGCAGATACCTTAAAAGAGTTTTTATGACTTCTGGAGGAAATGGCTCAGTGCGGCTGATTTCGGCAATAAACATAATCTCCGGATCCAGCATGGCCTCCGTTATATCTGCTGCCGGTTTATCAACCGCGCCTCGCCGCTCCGTGACGGCGGGATCCCGTAGCTGCGGTTCAACCCTGCCGTCAGCGGCAGCGGCGGCGCTTTTAGATTCCAGCAGAACATCCTGTAAATTATCATTGAAGGCGGTTTCAGATTTACGGCGGTATTTTCTCTCCTGCAGCCAGTTGAAAAAATAGGTCGCCACAACAACTAGTATGCCGATAATCAACAGGCTCAGCTGCAAGTCACTCATGGGCCGTAACCTCAGGCAACCGCCTCTTCCCTCAATTTCATCGCCTCTTCGATGTCCACCGTCACTACGCGCGACACGCCCAATTCCTGCATGGTAATGCCGATCAGCTGATGGGCGATTTCCAAAGTGATCTTGTTATGGCTGATGATCATAAACTGGGTTTGCTCGGACATCTTTTTGACCAGAGCACAGAAACGCTCAATATTGTTATCGTCGAGCGGCGCATCAACCTCATCCAGCATGCAAAACGGCGCCGGGTTAAGCTGAAACAGCGAAAATATCAGCGCCAGAGCAGCGAGCGCTTTTTCCCCACCGGACAGCAAATGAATCGTGGTGTTTTTCTTGCCCGGCGGCTGCGCAATCACCTGAACCCCGCTATCGAGTATCTCTTCCCCGCCTAAGACCAGTCGCGCGTGTCCGCCGCCAAACAGCATGGGAAACATTTCGTCAAGATGCCGGTTCACCGAGTCAAAGGTTTCCATAAGCCGGGCCCGTGTCTCGCGGTCAATGCGGCGGATGGCATTTTCCAAAGTTTCTACCGCTTCTTCGAGGTCCTTCGCCTGGCTGTCGAGATAAGTATTGCGCTCGCTGGCGCTTTGCAGTTCTTCCAGAGCCGCCAAGTTGACTGCGCCCAAGGCGGTGATTTCCTGGTTAAGACGGGCGATTTCAGCCTGCAGCACGACGGTTTTGGTTCCTTTCTGCAACAAGGTGCCTAATTCTTCTTCATTCGCTGCTTGTAGTTGCTCGCGGTATTGCTCTTCATTGAGGCGGGCTTCCTGCTCTTTCAGCCGCAGGTCGTTGACCCGAATGCGCAGAGGCTCGAGTCTTCCCTGTGCGGCAAGCCGCTCTTCCTCGGTTTGCTGCAAGCCGCGCGCCAATTCTTCCAACGCATTACGCGCCGCGTTCAACGCCTGCTCTTTGGTTTGCCTGACTTGAAGCGCTTGCTGCAGTTGTTCCTGGACCGCATTGTCATCAAAGCCGCTGAATTCTGATTGAACGTTCTGCAAGCTTTGCTGGAGAGCATCTATTTGTTCATCTAACACTTTAGTAGATTTTTGTACTTCATTGATTCTACTTAAGTTATAGTTTTCAGTCAGTTTGGCTTCATGTATAGTTTGCTGGACTTGGCTAAGCTTGGTGCGTTGCTCGTTCAGCCGGGTCTGAGCCGCCGAACCCTGCTGGTCGGCCTCCAGGACATGCTCCTCAAGTTGCGCGATTTGGCCGCGGTAACGGGCAAGATTGCTTTCTGCATCTTGCCGGTGTTGGGCCTCGCTTTGCTGTTGTTCGCGGATTTCCGCAAGTTCCTGACTGATTTGTTCAGCGCGGTGCCGGAATTGCTCGGCACTCTGGGTGAGTCGCAGCGTTTCAATTTGAATACGGTGATGCTCCGCCTGCATCGCTTCCGTCTCGCTGCGCAGTGAGGAGGTTTCGGCTTGTAGAGCCTGCAGCTCTTGTTGTGCGGTGTGCAGTCTTGCCTTGTCCTGCTCCGACTCCAGGCGGTAGCGGCTAATTTCGCTTTTAAGCTGTTCAATTTCGCGGCTGCGGGCGAGCACACCATGCATTTCCGAATCTGCGGCATGAAAAGATACGCTGTAGCGGGTAAATACGTGGCCTTGACGGTTCACAAGCAACGCGCCCGGCGGCAATGATTCGCGCAACTTTAGTGGGGAACTTTCCGCGACGTAAACATTGCACAGCCAGTCGTCAAGCAGCGCCCGGGTGCGGAAATCGTTGCAGCTAACCAAGCTTAATAACGGCTGCATCCCCTGCATGAGTTTAGGTCCCCCAGCAGGGTTTTCTCCTGTCATCGCGAATACCGTAAGTTTTACCGGGGGGGCGTCCTCGAGTAAGTTTTGCGCAGCGTCATGTTGTCCCAGTGCCAGGGCGTTAAGGCGTTCGCGCAAGATGCTTTCCAAGGCATTTTCCCAGCCTGCTTCGATGCGTACTTCCTGCCATAGCCGCGGCACGCCTTCCAGGTGGTGTTTAGCGAGCCAGGGTTGAAGTTTGCCGTCCGATTGCAGGCGCTCCTGCAACTGCTTAAGCGTATCCAGCCGGGCTACTAGCGCCGCCAAGGTCTGTTCCCGTGTTTGCAGGTTGCGACTCTGCGTATCCTTTGTTTGCTCCAATTCAGATAGCTTCCGCTGCAGCCATGCAAGTTTTTGCTGCTTTTCGCGCAACCCCGAGGCGGTTTGCGCTTGTCGCTCCTGCAGGTGTTGCAATTCAGCGTTGTCGGGCTTTGGCAGGCTGTTGCGCTCTTCAACTAAACG
>DATMDB010000089.1:0-9690 GCA_035558075.1 Burkholderiales bacterium | reverse complement strand
CCCTCATCGAATCCGTAATGATTCTGTGCATGGTGGTGCTGGGCGGCATGGGTAATATTGCCGGCGTGGTTCTGGGCGTGGTGTTGCTAGTGGTGCTGCCCGAGGCGCTGCGCTACATCGGGCCAGCCGAGCGGGCACTGTTCGGACGCATCTTCGTCGATCCTGCTGATTTGCGCATGCTGATATTCGGACTGGCGTTGATTTTGGTCATGCTGTTCCGCCCCGCCGGCTTGTTGCCCTCCACCATCCGCAAGCGAGAATTCGCAGCTGAAGACGAAGCGGTCGTCGAAAGCGAGACACCCGCATGATACTGCTGGAAGCACGCAGCGTCAGCAAACACTTCGGCGGACTGTTTGCGCTCGATGAAGTCAGCCTGTCGGTACAAGATGGCGAAATTTACGGGCTAATCGGCCCCAACGGCGCCGGCAAAACCACCCTGTTCAATGTGCTCACCGGCCTCTACGCGCACGATAGCGGCGAGTTCTTTTTCAACGGTGAAGAACTCACCGGCTGCAAACCGCATGCTGTTGCCGAGCGAGGCATTGCCCGAACGTTCCAGAACATCCGCTTGTTCGCCAATATGACCGCTTTGGAAAACGTCATGGTGGGCCGACATGTGCGCACCCGCGCGGGCGTCATTGGTGCTGTGCTGCGCGATTCGCGTACTCGCGCAGAGGAAGACTCGATTCGTACGCGCGCTTTTGCGCTTCTGCAGTATGTCGGCGTTGCGGAATACGCTAACAATCTGGCGAGTCAATTGAGTTACGGCAACCAACGCAGAATGGAAATCGCGCGTGCGCTTGCTACCGAACCCAAATTGCTTGCACTCGATGAGCCGGCCGCCGGAATGAATGCCACCGAGACCGCAGGCTTGAAAAAATTGCTGGAAATCATCCGCGGCAATGGCGTGACGATTTTGCTGATCGAGCACGACGTGAAACTGGTGATGGGGTTGTGCGACCGTGTTGCAGTGCTGGATTACGGCAGGAAAATAGCTGAAGGCGCGCCGCAGCAGGTGCAGCACGATCCGGCGGTAGTTGAAGCGTATTTGGGGGGCGTGCTCGCATGAATCTCCTGGAAGTACATAATCTCAAGGTGTCATACGGCGGCATTAACGCGGTGAAAGGCATAGACCTCGAAATCGGCGAAGGCGAGCTGGTTGCGCTGATTGGTTCCAACGGCGCGGGCAAGACCACCACGCTGAAAGCGATTTGCGGGCTGCTGGTTCAGGTTGGAGGCGAAGTGCGCTACCAGGGTAATTCAATCAAGCGCCTGCCTTCTTATGAACTGGTGCGCCGGGGCATGGCGCTCATTCCCGAAGGACGCGGCATTTTCGGCAGGCTCACGGTCGAAGAGAACCTGGAAATGGGCGCATACTGCCGTGCTTCTGACAATACCGAATTGGAGCACGTTTACGGATTGTTTCCGCGCCTCAAGGAGCGACGCAAACAAATCGCGGGAACGCTTTCCGGCGGCGAGCAGCAGATGCTGGCGATCGGCCGTGCGCTGATGAGCCGCCCGAAATTGCTACTGCTCGATGAACCCAGCATGGGGTTGGCCCCGCTCATGGTAAGCAAGATTTTCGAGACGATTTTGAGCATCGCCAGGGAAGGGGTGACGCTTTTATTGGTCGAGCAAAACGCCAAGCTTGCGCTGGAAGCAAGCCACAGGGCTTACGTCATGGATGGTGGGCTGATTACCTTAAGCGGTCCTGCGCCCGAATTGCTGAACAATCCACAAGTGCGCAAAGCTTATCTTGGAGAGTAAGACAACGACGGCTTGTACTTTTGTTTTGGTTTAATCCCCTTGTGAGCCGCCGAGCAGCGCAGCCAAGGCGCGGGAACGCCGGCGAGCACTGTCTGAGCGCGAAGCGCGAGTTGCGCAGCCGCGCGCCTTGGTGCGCAGCACAGGGCACCCCTGAGCTGTGAGCTTGTCGAACAGTCGAAGGGGTGGCGAACCGGGGCGGCGTTTTCTTTGGTGACTTTCTTTTGGCCGCGCAAAAGAAAGTCACCAGCCGCCGGGCTGCCCCCGGCAATAAAATAAGTTTGCAAACCGAGTGGAGAAGCAAATGGCCGAAAAGTTGAACATCAAATTGCTGATTCGCACCATTCCCGATTTTCCCAAACCGGGAATCATGTTCCGTGACATCACCACGCTACTCAAGCATACCAAAGGGTTTCGCAGCACCATAGACCAATTGGTCGGCAAGTATCGCGGCGTCAAAATTGACAAGGTCGTCGGAATCGAATCGCGCGGCTTTATCATCGGCGCGGCGCTCGCTTACCAATTTAAAGCCGGCTTCATTCCCATCAGAAAAAAAGGCAAGCTTCCCGGTGAAAACTTCGGGCATGATTACGAACTGGAATACGGTACCGACCGGCTGGAAATCCACTGCGACGCGATTCAAACAGGCGAGAAGGTGCTACTGGTAGACGACTTGATCGCGACCGGCGGCACGGCGGAAGCCGCAGCCAAGCTGATCGGCAAAACCGGCGGGCAAATTGTCGGCTGCGCGTTTGTGATTGATTTGCCCGATCTCGGCGGCCGCAAGCGTTTGGAGAAGCTGGGCCACGGCGTGGTTTCGCTGTGCGAGTTTGCAGGGCATTAGAAATACGCCCGGGTTGCCAAAAAATAATTGGATTCTTAACCCATCTTTTAAGAGCTTAACTAACCCAGTTCTGCGCAATCAAAAACTCTTTGTAGAACTTTGCTTCCGGGCTGTCCGGCTCGGGCTTCCAGTCGTAACGCCACTTAACAGCGGGCGGAAGTGATATCAGGATTGATTCAGCCCGCCCCCCGGTTTGCAGACCGAACAGCGTGCCGCGGTCGTATACCAGATTGAATTCCACGTAGCGCCCGCGTCGGTAGGACTGGAAATCGCGTTCGCGTTCTCCGTAGGGCATGTTCATTCGGCGCTGGAGAATCGGCACGTAGGCCTGCAAAAAGTGGTCCCCCACGCTTTGCATGAGCCTAAAGCTTTTTTCAAAACCCGGCTCGCTGAAGTCGTCAAAGAAAATACCGCCGATGCCGCGCGGCTCTTTGCGGTGTTTGATGAAAAAATACTCGTCGCACCATTTCTTGAATCGCGGGTAATACTCGGCGCCGAAAGGCGCGAGCGCATCCTTGCAGGCTTGATGGAAATGCACGCAATCCTCTTTAAAACCGTAAAACGGGGTTAAATCCATCCCGCCGCCAAACCAGAACACCGGCTCGGCGTCCGGCTTGCTGGCGACTAACATGCGCACGTTCAAATGCACGGTTGGGACATAAGGATTGCGCGGGTGCATAACGACCGACACACCCATCGCCTCAAATATGCAGCCTGCCAACCCCGGGCGTGAGGCGGTTGCTGACGGAGGGAGCCTCTCGCCATGCACGTCTGAGAAATTCACCCCGCCGCGCTCGAACACCTGGCCTTCCTCAATGACGCAACTCATTCCACCACCGCCTTCGGAACGGTCCCAAAAAACGGCGCGCAATGGCTTGCCGTCAATTTTCTCCAAGTGCGCGACAATGCGCGACTGTAAACCCAGAAGATAATTTTTGACTGCGCCCGAGTCCATGGATCAAATTTAACCACAAAGGCACAAAGACAAAAAGAAAAATCTTAATTCACAGGATTTTTTCAAGATTTACAGGATGGCAGGGTGTTGAAGAACCCCACGGGGCCGCGGCGTCGGCTTTCCGGGATGGGATGCGCGAAGCGAGCCGCGTCGAATAGCCGTTGCATATTCGCAAGGCGAGCGACAAAGCAGACCGCCCGGAAAGCCACGCCCCATCCGGGTTTGCACGAAAAATGCCCGTCTGCTGCGTTGCGCTCCTCGGCATCGTAGTCTTGGCTACGACCTTCGTCGCGCGCCTTGCATCTGAGTATTTTTCGTGTCAAACGCGGCTCCCGGAGAGTTTTTCAACACCCTGTCAATCTTGTTAATCCTGCGAAGTCATGTGAATCCTGTCTATTTGACTGTGTATTTCTCTGTGCCAGTGAATCAGTGTTTTTTTAAATTGACGGCGCGGTAGCCGATATCGCGGCGCATTTGCATGCCGTCAAAACGAATGCCCTCGGCAATTTCATAAGCGCGGCGCTGCGCCATTTTGACGTTGTCGCCCAATGCAGTGACGCACAGCACCCTGCCTCCGCTGGTCACCACATTCTTGCCATTCAGTTGGGTGCCGGCGTGAAATATTTTGAAATCTTCACCCGATTTGGGTAAACCGCTAATCACATCGCCTTTCTTCGGCGTATCCGGATAATTTTCCGCCGCGAGCACCACGCCCAGCGCCATCCTGCGGTCCCACTCGGCTTTCACCCGGTCTAGCGTGCCGTTAAGCGCATGCTCGACGATGCCGAGAAAATCGCTCTTTAACCGCAGCATGATAGGCTGGGCTTCGGGATCGCCCATGCGGCAGTTGAACTCCAATACCTTGGGATTGCCCTTGTTGTCTATCATCAACCCGGCATAAAGAAAGCCGGTGTAAGCAATGCCATCCTGCGCCATACCCCTGACCGCGGGCTGTATCACTTCGCGCATCACCCGGTTATGCAGCGACGGCGTAATCACCGGCGCTGGGGAGCACGCGCCCATGCCGCCGGTGTTGGGACCTTGGTCGCCGTCGAGCAACCGCTTGTGGTCCTGGCAGGTTGCAAGCGGCAGAATGTGCTCGCCATCGGACATGACAATGAAGCTCACTTCTTCGCCCTTCAGATAATCCTCGATCACTACGCGCGCGCCGGCCTCGCCCAGTTTGTTCGTGACCAGCAGCATGTTCACCGCAGCATGTGCGTCTTCAAGATTCATAGCCACCACCACACCTTTGCCTGCGGCCAAACCGTCGGCTTTGATCACGATGGGCGCGCCGTGTTTGTCAATATGCGCATGCGCTTCGCTAGCACGGGTAAACGTAGCGTACTTGGCGGTAGGTATGCCATGCTGCTGCATGAAGGTCTTGGCAAAATCTTTGGAGCTTTCAAGCCGCGCGGCTTTTTGTACGGGCCCGAAAATTTTGAGCCCCGCTTCCCGAAACGCATCCACCACCCCTCTGGCCAGCAGCGCTTCAGGGCCGACCATGGTGAGATGAACCTGCTCCTTTTCGGCGAAAGCGACAAGATCGGGAATTGCTTCTATAGGCACGTTTTGCAAATCAGGCTCAAGCGCAGTGCCGCCATTGCCAGGGGCGACGAAGACTTTATGGATGCGCGGCGACTGCGCGAGCTTCCAAGCCAACGCATGCTCCCTGCCTCCGCCGCCGATCACAAGAAGTTTCATTTTGCAGCGTAATTTAAGTAAATTCAGGAAAGTCGCGTGCAGCCTTTTCGGCACGTGAGAAGCAAGCGAGGCTAGGCGCGGAGAGATTTTCGAGCGCCGCATACACAAGAGGTATGTAAGCGAAGAAAACCGATGAGCAACAACGCATCGCGACGCTTATCACAGGCCGTCAGTGTCTGAAATGGCGTACACCGGTAAATACCATACTCATGCCAAGTTCGTCCGCCGCGGAAATCACTTCTTCGTCATGCATGCTGCCGCCGGGCTGAATGACGGACACGGCCCCTGCCTTCGCCACCACGTCGACGCCGTCGCGGAACGGAAAAAACGCGTCCGACGCTACTACTGAACCTTGCAAGCTTAAGCCCGCATTCTGTCCTTTGATCGAAGCAATGCGCGCGCTGTCCACCCGGCTCATCTGCCCGGCTCCCACGCCCAAAGTCCGGCCGTTAGCCGCAAACACAATGGCGTTGGATTTGACGAATTTAGCGACACGCCAGGCAAACAGCAAATCGCTGATTTGCTGCGGGGTGGGTTGTTTTTTCGTGACCACGCGCAGCTGCGCGGCGGTGACGTTGAGATTATCCGGTGTCTGCACCAGCATCCCGCCACCGACGCGCTTGTAGTCATGCTCGTTTCCGCCTGTTTGAAGCACGGCCTGGAGAACGCGGATGTTGGCTTTTTGCGAGAGTAGCTTCAATGCGTCAGGCGAGATGACCGGGGCAATCAACACCTCCACAAACTGCTGGATCACCGCTTCCGCCGCTTGCGCATCGAGCTCGCGGTTGAAGGCGATGACACCGCCGAAAGCCGAAGTGGGATCGGTGGCGAACGCCCACTTGTAGGCTTGCAGCGCGTCCTTGGCCACGGCGACGCCGCAGGGATTGGCGTGCTTGATAATGACACACGCAGGCGACTCGAAGGTTTTCACGCATTCCCACGCCGCGTCGGAATCGGCGATATTGTTAAAAGAGAGTTCCTTGCCTTGCAGCTGAGTACAGTTGCTCAAGCTTCCCGGAACAGGTGAAAGCTCGCGGTAAAACGCCGCGTTCTGGTGCGGATTTTCGCCGTAGCGCAAATCCTGGACTTTGCAGTAGTTGAGATTGAGACGCTGCGGGAAGGCGATTCGCTCGCCGTTAAGCGCAGTCGCGGTGAGGTAATTGCTGATCGCGCCATCGTAGGCCGCGGTATGCGAAAAGGCCTTCTGTGCAAGACTGTAGCGGGTTTCAAGGCCGATCGCTCCATTCGCTGATTGCATTTCATTTATCAGCTCGCGGTAATCCGTGGGATCGGTCACCACCGCCACGTGCCGAAAATTCTTGCCCGCGGCGCGCAGCAGGGTCGGCCCGCCGATATCCATGTTTTCCACCGCTTCATCCAGGGTGCAGCCGGGCTTGGCGACGGTTTCGCGGAAGGGATAGAGGTTCACCACTACCATGTCAATCACCGGAATGCCGGATTTGCTTAGCGCCTGAACATGTTGTGGAATATCGCGTCGTGCGAGGATCCCGGCGTGGATTTTCGGATGCAGGGTTTTCACTCGGCCATCCAACATTTCAGGAAATCCGGTGTAATCGCCCACTTCAGTGACTTCCACGCCGGCTTGGGCAAGCAATTTAGCGGTGCCGCCGGTTGAAAGTATGTTGACGCCGAACTGCTGCAAGCCTTTGGCAAATTCAACGATGCCAGTCTTATCGGAAACACTGATGAGGGCTTGTTTGATGACGGCCATTTTGCAGTTTCAGGATTGCGAATTGACAGGTCAGGGCTCGCAAAAGCGATGCATGGCATCGCGCACGCGACGGACTTAATCAAAGGTTTCTTAACCCTTGATGCGGTGTTCCTGCATTTTTTTACGCAAGGTATTGCGGTTTAATCCCAGCATTTGCGCGGCGTGGGTCTGGTTTCCCTTGGCACGGTGCAACACCGACTCCAAAAGAGGTTTCTCTATGAAGCGGATAACCATGTCGTAAATGGCACAGGGCTTCTCGCCATCCAGGTCTTTGAAATAGCTATCCATGGCTTTGCGCACACAGCGGGCAATATCGTTTTCGTCCATCATGCTGCCAATTCCTCTTGCTCTTGGTAGATGAGACGCTGACTGCGGCCCGCCAATTGGTCGAAAAAGCGGTTTACCGCGGCAAGCTGGTCAGCGCTGCTTTCTAATTGGTTCATAGCATGGCGGAACGCGGCTGAGCCGGCCAATCCCTTGGTGTACCAGGAAATGTGCTTGCGCGCGATGCGCACGCCCGCGTATTCGCCATAAAACTGGTAGAGATCATCAAGATGCGCGTTGAGAACGCCACGTATTTCCTCGACTTCAGGCGGCGGGAGATGCGCGCCGGTCTCCAGATAATGGCTGATTTCGCGGAAAATCCACGGCCTGCCTTGCGCAGCGCGACCGATCATCACCGCATCGGCCTTGGTGTAATTCAGCACTTCTCTGACTTTTTCAGGAGTGGCGATGTCGCCATTGGCGATGACCGGAATGTTTACCTGCGCCTTCACCGCGGCGATGGTGTCGTATTCAGCACCGCCAGAAAAGCCACAGGCGCGGGTTCGGCCGTGGACTGCCAGTGCCTGAATGCCGGCGTTTTCGGCAATCCGCGCAACACGCAAGGCATTCCTGTTCTGCCGGTCCCAGCCGGTGCGGATTTTCAACGTGACCGGCACGTTCACCGCGGATACCGTTGCATCGAGGATTTTTCCGACCAGGGACTCGTCCTGAAGCAACGCCGAGCCCGCCATAACATTGCAGATCTTTTTCGCCGGGCAGCCCATGTTAATGTCAATAATCTGCGCCCCCTGGTCTACGTTGTATTTGGCTGCTTCCGCGAGCATTTTCGGGTCGGCTCCTGCAATCTGCACCGATATCGGCTCAACTTCCCCTTGGTGGTTGGCGCGGCGCAAGGTCTTTTGCGAACCCCATAGCAGGGAATTGCTGGAAACCATCTCGGTTACCGCCATTCCGGCGCCCATCTTCTTGCAAAGCTGGCGGAAGGGACGGTCGGTAACGCCCGCCATCGGAGCGACAATGAGATTATTCTTCAGTTGGTGGGGGCCGATGCGCATGATATTTATTTTTTGAGGCAGGGCTGTAATTGTAATCGCAATTGCCTGCCGTAGAAAAGCGGATTAGAAATTTCTTGCAGAACTCACTACAAAGTACAAGAAGCAAAGAGTATTACTGCAGGCAAACATCAAAACAAATGCTTCAATCAGCCTCGCGCGCCAAAAATCATGCGCTTCATCAGGAAACGTTTTGCCGCTGGCACCGCATCCAGCGCCGCAAGGGCGAAACCGCGCGCCGCGCGCAATGGTGCGCTATCGTTGGTAAATAGACTTAACAACGTATCGGTAAAGAAAATCCCGCCGTAACGGTCAAGCCGTCGCCGCGCGCGGTAAGCCTGCAGCATCGCCGAAGTTCCAAGTTGTTGCGCTGCACTGTGGACGATAAGCTCGCTCAGTTCCCAGGCGTCGCGCAATCCCAGGTTGAATCCCTGGCCTGCCACCGGATGCAGGGTCTGCGCTGCATTGCCTAGAATCAGTATCCGTTGCATGGTGGGAGTAATTGCGTACTTGAGTTTGAGCGGGAAGCTCGCGCGTTTCCCGGCTTCGGTAAATTCGCCAAGCCGGTCGCCGAAGTGCTGATGCAGGCGCTGCAAAAACAGCGAGTCACTCAATCCGCACAGCTTTTCGGCAACTTGAGGAGCAGTCGTCCATACCAGTGCCAGTTTTTCGCCGAAAGGCAGCAGAGCAAGCGGGCCTTGAGGAGTAAACCGCTCGTAAGCGATGTTGCGATGCGGAGCACGCGCATTAACCTGCGTGACCACGGCGCTTTGACGGTAATCTTTCTCCCTTTGAGTCACACCTTCGATGCCCTCAAGACCGCGTCCACCGTCCGCCAGCACCAGAAGCTTGGCGCCGATTTGTTGCATATTGCCGCGGTAACTGAATTCGGCGTACGCCGATTCCTCGCCAGCTTCTATGCGCAGAACCGTCGCGCCGTTGAAACAACCCGTCAAGACACGCTGCAATGCCGACTGCAATTTGCTGTGAGAAACCACATAGCCCAGCGCGGGAACGCCGGCTTCCTTTGCGCTCAGCACACTGCGTCCAAAACCACCGCGTTGCGAAACATGAATGCTTAATATCGGCGTTGGGCTCGCGACCGAGGCCCACACACCCAGGCGCTCGAGTATCAAGCGGCTGCCGTAGGAGAGCGCCAGCGGCCGCGGATCATTGGCCAAGGAGTCTTTTGCTTCGAGCAGTACCACGTGGTAGCCGCTGCAGCGCAAGGCGAGCGTCAAAGCGGCGCCGGCGGGGCCGCCGCCGACGATCAGCACGTCGTATTCGCGTTCACTCGCCATCGGTGCGTACCTGCATACCGTCCGCGCACGGCGTCTGGCAGCTCAACCGCTGC
>DATMDB010000088.1:0-4420 GCA_035558075.1 Burkholderiales bacterium | reverse complement strand
CTGCCGCCAACACCCGCAATTCGCCTGAGCGCCAATCCCGGCTCAACATGCGCACTGAGAGCGTAAATAGTTTCATTCGCTGAGCGCCCCGGCAGTGAGATGAAGCAGCCTCCCGCAGCGTTTGGAGAGCGCTTCATCGTGAGTCACCATCAACAAAGTCGTGCCTTGCTCCTGGTTCAGTTCAAATATCAGCTCTATGATTTGCGCGCCGGTTGCGCTGTCGAGATTGCCGGTCGGTTCGTCCGCCAAAAGCAGCTTCGGCTTCCTGGCAAAGGCGCGGGCAATGGCCACGCGCTGCTGCTCGCCGCCTGAAAGTTGCTTGGGATAATGGTGCATCCGTTCTCTCAAGCCAACGCGCTGAAGGATATGCGCCGCTTGCTTGCGCGCATCCGGGTCGCCGGCAAGCTCAAGCGGCAGCATCGCGTTTTCCAGCGCAGTGAGCGCGGGCAGAAGCTGAAATGACTGAAACACGAAACCCACTATACCCGCACGCAATGCAGCACGGCCGTCTTCGTCGAGCGCGAACACGTCAATGCCGTTTAACTTGACTGTGCCAGAACTCGGTGTATCGAGACCCGCCAGCAAACCCAGCAAGGTGGATTTGCCTGAGCCTGACGCGCCCAGAATCGCCACCGCTTCGCAAGGCAAAACCATGAAACTCACGTCCTGCAGGATGGTCAGATAGGCCGCGCCGTTATGCACTTGCTTGGTAAGCTGCACTGCCTGCACAATGGGCTGTATGCGATTCTCAGTCATGCTCAAACGCGTCCTTGTTGTTTTCTGTCTATGCCTGCCACTTTGCGCCGGCGCCACGCCGCTCATCATGGTGTTTGGCGACAGCCTGTCTTCAGCTTATGGCTTGCCGCAAGAGGCCGGCTGGGTCAGCCTGCTCAAAAAACGCTTGCAACAAGAGCGGCTGGATTATCAGGTGATCAATACCAGCGTCACCGGAGAAACCACGCGCGGCGGCTTGAGCCGTATCGCGCAGAGCCTTGCAACGCATCATCCGGCCATCGTCATTCTCGAATTAGGCGGCAACGATGGCTTGCGCGGGCAACCCGTCGAAGCCACGCGCGACAACCTGGAAGGCATCATCAAAGCCTGCCGGCTGCACGGCGCCAAGGTGCTGCTTATCGGCATGCGCCTGCCTCCTAATTACGGCACAGCCTATACCCAAAAGTTTCAGAGTATTTATCCTGAACTGGCACAACGCTACGGTCTTCCCCTGACGCCTTTCATGCTCGAGGGTTTCGGCTATGACCCTGCGATGTTTCAGCCTGACCGTATACATCCGGCCGCTGCGGCACAGCCCATTATTCTCGATAATGTCTGGAAAACCCTCAAACTCCTTCTGGTCTGAAATCATTGTCCGAAATATGCTATATTCATGCAAATTCACATGCCACTGGTGATGAGAAAACCATGGAAAATGAAGAATACAAACTGCCAACTTATGAGGTGGAGTTTATTCCGGCTGAAAGAAGGCTGGTGGAGGGAAGACGCAAATCCTCAGGCAAGGCGCGGCAGCACATAGGAATCGAGAAACGCCGCAAATCCGGCCGCAGGGACTCCGAAGCTGGGCATAAACCCAGGAAATAGAGCAAGTCACTCAACCAGCCTGACCTGTGCATCTCCCGCCGCCATACTGCCTATCCTGGCTGCGTAATTGAAACCCTGGCGTCTGAATACTTCCAGCACTTTCGGCACTGCGTCTTCGCTGCAGGCCACCAGCAAACCACCGCTGGTTTGCGGATCGCATAACAGCTTTTTCTGCCACTCCGGCATAGCTTGAGGCAATACCACCTGCTTGCCATAGCTCGTCCAGTTGCGTTCAATCGCGCCGGGACCAAAACCTTGCTTTGCCAAATCCATTGCTGCGGGGAAAATGGGCAACGCATCAAAGTGGATTTCCGCGCCGACTCTGGAACCGCGGCAAATCTCCAGTAAATGCCCGAGCAAACCGTATCCCGTAACATCGGTGAGCGCATGCACGCCATCCATGTCGGCGAGCGCCACGCCCGCGGTATTGAGTTGCGTGGCGCTATCCAGCATTTGCCGGTAACCCTGTTGCGACAATTTGCCTTTTTTCAGCGCCGCGCTCATGATCCCGACCCCCAGCGCTTTACCGATAATCAGCGCATCCCCTGCACGCGCGGTGTCGTTGCGCTTTACTTTGTCGGGGTGGACCAGACCCAGGCCAACCAGACCGTAAATGGGCTCGGGCGAGTCAATTGAATGGCCGCCCGCTATGGGAATCCCCGCTTGCGTGCAAACCGCTTCGCCGCCAGCCAAGATGCGCTGAATCACCACCACAGGAAGTTTGCCGATAGGCATGCCGACGATGGCTAGCGCCAGTATCGGGCGCCCACCCATCGCATAAATGTCGGAAAGTGCATTGGTCGCAGCGATGCGGCCGAAATCATAAGGGTCATCCACTATCGGCATGAAAAAATCGGTGGTCGCTACCAACGCCTGCGTTTCGTTCAGCCGGTAAACCGCGGCATCATCGCTCGATTCGGTGCCGACCAGCAGATCAGGCCAGGTTTTGCCGATAGCCGATTGTGACAGGATTTCGCTTAACAGCGCCGGCGCGATTTTGCATCCGCAGCCACCGCCATGCGAAAATGCCGTAAGCTTAATATCCGCGATATCCATTTGTAGTCATACGGTAAATATTCATGGGCGAGTCTAGCGTCAGGTATCCAAAACGGCATTTGGGTGGAGACTAACTTGCGCAAGCAAGTTATGTCGTAACCAAAATGCCGTAAGCTTAATATCCGAGATGTCCATTCAAGTTAAGATGCTTCCTTTGCAATCTCGCGATGGGATAAACGTAACACAGTTGCGCGACTTTGACGAGTTGATTGACGTGCGTACTCCCTCGGAGTTCAGCGAAGATCACATCCCGGGCGCCATCAACTGCCCGGTCCTCGACGACGCCGAAAGAAAACAAATCGGCACAATATACAAACAAGTCTCCAGCTTCGAAGCGAAAAAAATCGGCGCAGCTTTGGTGGCGCGCAATATCGCGCGTCATATTGAGCAGATTTTTCTCGCACGGCAAAAAAACTGGCGGCCCCTGGTCTATTGCTGGCGCGGTGGAAACCGCAGCGCGGCGATGGTGCATGTTCTCGAACAAGTCGGCTGGCATGCCGGAAGGTTGAAAGGAGGCTACAAATCTTATCGCGCGGCAGTAATTGAGGGTTTGTTGAAGCTGCCCGGACAATTTCAGTTTCGCGTCATCTGCGGCCCAACCGGCTCAGGCAAAAGCCGCTTGATACAGGCGCTTGACCTGCTTGGCGTGCAAGTGCTGGATTTGGAGCGGCTTGCCGCGCATCGCGGCTCGGTGCTGGGCGGCCTGCTCGATGAGCCGCAGCCCTCACAAAGAATGTTTGAAAGCCTGATCTGGTCCGAGCTGCAGCGTTTCGATCCCAAAGAACCGGTTTATGTCGAATCCGAGAGCAAGAAAATCGGCAATGTGCGGTTGCCGGACGTATTGCTCGATTCGATGTGGCGCGGGCATTGCGTCCGCATCGAAGCCGCCACAAGTTTGCGCGCGAAATTGCTCAAAGAGGAATACCAGCATTTCCTGCGCGATCCCGAAACACTAATGCAGAAACTGGATTTTTTGACTACACGTTTTGGCCGCGAATTAATCACCCGCTGGAAAGGCTATGTGGTCGAGCGGCAATGGGACGCTTTGGTGATGGAGCTTCTGGATCGGCATTACGATCCGGCTTACTGCAAATCGATTCTCAAACATTATCCTCACTATCAGGATGCGCCGATATTGCATGTTAACGCGTTGGGCGATACCGATATGCAGCGTCTCGCGCAAAGCATCATTTCAGGAAGCAAATAAAAAATCAAAATGAAACTCGCGCTTAAAATAGATGTGCAGACTTTGCGCGGCGCGCGCCACGGCGTGCCCCGCCTAGTGGAACTTCTGCAAAGACATAACGCCACAGCCAGTTTTTTCTTCTGTGTCGGACCTGACCATAGCGGCCGCATGCTGAAACGGCTGTTGCGCGGCAATCTGCTTAAATATTATGGATTGCCGTCGCTGTTTTACGGCACTTTGCTGCCGGGACCCGACATCGGCATACAATGCGGCGATATCATGCGCAAAGCGCACGCCGCCGGGTTTGAAGTCGGCTTGCAAGCGTATGACGCTGCGGCATGGTCCAATAAGGCGGCGCAAAGCGAGGCCGGCTGGAGCGAAAAACAAATGGTGCTGGGGCGCGAGCGTTTTGCCGAAATTTTCGGTGACCCTCCCGCAGCCCACGCAGCGGCGGGCTGGCAGATGAACCTGTACGCATACCGTTTGACCCAGCGCTTGGGTTTTGCCTATTGCAGCGACACACGCGGCCGCTGCCCGTTCATTCCCATCTACCGTGGCGAAATCATCGCCTGCCCACAG
>DATMDB010000087.1:0-4615 GCA_035558075.1 Burkholderiales bacterium | reverse complement strand
TCGGCGGATTGCCCGATGCTTCGCGGGCTTCATTGACCGCATGATGATGCAGCACCATTTGTATTTCGTTGCACACCCCTTGCCAGTAAATGCCGTCCGTCCCGGCGGGAAGGAACTCATCTATATTGTTACCTGCCGCCTCGGCCAAAGCCCGGGTCTGCAACTGCGGGGTTTTATCGAGGCGCAGGTACCAGCGTTCAGGGTGCCTTGCCTGGAAAACCAGGCCCGCATCACTGAAATGCGAGTTGAGCGCTTGAGTCAAGCGGTTTGCTTCATCCTGGGTAATGACGAAGGCGCGGCTGTCGGCGAGTATTAGTTGGCCGCTGTCAAGGCGCAGATGCACCGGGTCTGCGCGCAGCCAATAGTTATTGCCGGGACTGCCGCCGTCGGCAACCAAGGCAAGCGCGGCAAGCGGCCAGTCCTGCTGCTTTTCCACGGCGAATCTGCGGCACAACCATTCTTCCAGTTCTTGAGCGGGGCCATGTGAAGCGGACGCGCGCGCCAGCAATGTGCGCAACGCGGGCAAATCCGGCTCCCGATAAGCATCATCGCCGCTGCGCCAAAACAGGCCGGGTATCAGGAGGTGGCAGTTCATGAAAGGTCTCATGGGCGTGATTCACGCGCCATTCACTTGGAAGTTTAACATGGCAAATGCATGTAAATGGATTCGCCCGGCCCCCAGGAATATGGCAAACTGCTCGCTGCCTGAACCCGACGCGTAAACGCCAACGTGCAACCTTACGAACTCTTTATCGGTCTTCGCTACAGCCGCGCCAAGCGGCGCAATCACTTTGTCTCGGTTATCTCCCTGACTTCCATTGTGGGCATGGCGCTTGGCATCACCGTTCTCATTTCGGTGATGTCCGTGATGAACGGCTTCCAGAAGGAAATCCGCGAGCGCATTCTCGGCGTGGTGTCCCATGTGCAAATCAGCGGCGCAGGTTCCCGCCTTGATGACTGGCGCAAGGTCGCTGAAGAAGCGAAAAAACATCCGCAGGTGGTCGCCGCTGCGCCGTATATTTCGGAACAGGCGCTGCTGTCGTTTGAACAGGCGGTAAAAGGCGCGGCAGTGCGCGGCATCCTGCCCGAGTATGAAAACCAGGTGGTGGATCTGGACAGGCATATGAAGTCCGGGCAGCTTGCGAACTTGCACCCGGGGGAATTCGGCATCGTGCTGGGCGTGGACCTGGCGCGCGCGCTGGGAGTGATGGTTGGCGACAAGCTGCTTTTGATTGCGCCGCAAGGCCAGGTGACGCCCGTGGGGATTTTGCCGCGGCTCAAGCAATTCACGGTGACCGGCATTTTTGATGTCGGGCATTATGAATATGACGCAGGTCTGGCGCTGATTCATCTCGAGGACGCGCAAAAGCTCTACCGCATGGATCACCAGGTATCCGGCGTGCGCTTGCGTCTCAAGGATTTGTATCAGGCGCCGCAAGTGGCTCGCGAGCTTGCAAGCATGCTCAGCGTGGACGCCTATATCAGCGATTGGACGCGCATCAACGCCAATTTCTACCGCGCGGTGCAGATTGAAAAGCGCATGATGTTCTTCGTGGTGATTTTGATCGTCGCGGTGGCGGCGTTCAATATCGTTTCCACGCTGGTGATGGCGGTGACCGACAAGCAATCCGAAATCGCCATTCTGCGCACGCTCGGCGCGCCGCCAGGGAGCATCATGAAAATTTTTATCGTGCAGGGCACCTTGATTGGGGTAATAGGAACATTGCTGGGCCTGGCTGGTGGAATTGCGCTGGCGCTCAATATTGACGTAGTGGTGCCGTTCATCGAGCACTTGATCGGCGTCAAATTCCTCGCCAAGGACGTCTATTACATCAGTGAATTGCCGTCGGACGTGCAATTCGTGGATGTCGCGGTGATTGCCGTGGTGTCGTTCGCGTTGTGCCTGCTGGCGACGCTCTATCCAAGCTGGCGCGCCGCGAGGGTCAATCCCGCGGAGGCGTTGCGCTATGAATAGTGATTCAGGATTCAGTGCGCGGGATTCAGGACATGAATGAAACGGTTTTGTCCTGCCGCAAGCTTCAAAAAACCTACTATCAGGGCAAGCTGGAAGTTCCGGTATTGCTTGGCGTTGATCTTGATGTGGCAGCGGGTGAGCGCGTGGTCATCGTCGGCGCCTCCGGTTCCGGCAAAAGCACGCTGTTGCATCTGCTGGGGGGACTGGATGGCGCCACGTCCGGCGAAGTGCTGATCATGGGACAGGACATCCAGCGCATGAGCGAAACCCGGCGCGGCGAACTGCGCAACCGTGCGCTGGGTTTCGTCTACCAGTTTCATCACCTGCTCGCGGAGTTCTCCGCGCTGGAAAATGTCGCCATGCCGCTGCTCATCCGCGGCATTCCCGGCAACGAGGCTTGCGGGCAAGCGGCGCAAATTCTGGAGCGGGTGGGGCTTGCGCACCGCCTCAGCCACAGGCCGGGAGAGCTCTCCGGCGGCGAGCGCCAGCGCGCCGCGGTGGCTCGCGCCCTGGTGACGAAACCGGCTTGTGTACTGGCGGACGAACCCACCGGCAACCTGGACCGGCACAACGCCGAAAGCGTATTTGAGCTGATGCTCGAGCTCAATCAAAGCCTCGGCACGAGCTTTATCATGGTCACCCATGATCACGATCTGGCGGCGAAAGCGCAGCGAACATGGTGGCTGGTGGACGGGGTTTTAAGGAATGTCCGGGAATAAGCTGGAGCGGCGCACTTAATTCTTGCGGCATTAAATCATTGCGAGTAAAGTTTTGCCGGGTGCCCAAGAGCGCTGCCGCAGTAAAGCGTGGGAAGCATAAATGAAGAATCCTAGGATACAGCTTATGATCGCCCTGGCGTCCATCTGCCTGACGCTCATCGGGGTTGCCGGCCTGGCGTATAAGATTTTCAGGCCCGAAGGATGGCTGGTGCAGGCGCTCGGCTTGGTTTGGAACCTGCAGCTTCATTATTCGCTCATGGTTCTCCCGGTGCTGATCGCCGCAATTGTGCTGGGCATAAAGTTGTTTACCGGCTTTTTTGATGCGAAGAGCAGCACTTTTGGCAACTGGTTAACCGGCGCATTCATGGCGCTCGGCTGGTATTTCATCGCGAGGCTGGTCTTTTTTGGCGGTGTGTGAACCGGGCCGCGTTTTCTGAATTAATACTCCACCGGAATCGGATCCAGGCTTCGCCACAAATACCAAGTGGCGACCGAGCGCCACGGTACCCAGTCTTTAGCAATGGCGCGCATCTTGAGTTTGCTCAAAGGCCGGTTTTTGTTGTAGTGCATGCTCATCGCCCGCTGCAGGCCGATATCGTCGAGCGGCAGCACATCGGGGCGCATCATATAAAAAATCAAGAACATTTCAGCGGTCCAGCGCCCGATTCCTTTTACCTGAGTAAGCTCGGCTATGAGTTCGTCGTCATTAAGACGCTCCCAGTCCGCCACATTGAGCGAGCCGTTGAGAAAAGACTGCGCAAGGTCCTGCAGGTATAACGCCTTGTTGCTGGAAAGCCCGCAATTACGGAGTGCGGTGCTGTCCGCTCCGGCGATATGCTTCGCGCTGATTGACGGTACCGTGGAGAGGATTTTTTGCCATACGGTTTCCGCCGTCTTCAGAGAAATTTGCTGGCCTACGATTGAGCGCGCCAGGGTCACGAAAGCATCGCCGCGGCTGCGCATGGCAAGGCCGCTGTGCGTTTTAATCAGGCGCCTGAGCACGCCGTCGCGTTGCGCAAGCTCCTGGTTTGCCTGTTTCCAATAAGACGGGATGGTCATAGATAGGAAGATTAGTGTGCCGCGCTTCGCCGCACTTTTCTTTTACGCCACTGTAGCATGATGTATGCACGCCATGCCAGATGGACTGCCGCATAGCCCACTACGGCAAACAGCAGCGCCATCAGGACAAGCCCCAAGGCCAGCGGCTTGCCCATCGCCATCGCCCAGTGCACAAGCGCGGAAATCCATTCGCTGAACGGCAAATCCCATACATTCAATTCATGCTGCGGCACCTTGGTGTTACCCTGCCCGATGAAAAATGCCCCGAGCTTGTAGGCAAGGATATAGAGCGGAACTATCGTAAACGGATTGGTGTACAAAGTGACGAACACCGCAACCGGCAGGTTGACACGGAAAATCGTTGAGAAAATCGCCGCAGCAGTGAATTGCACCGGGTTGCTGCCCGGAACCAGCCCGGTAAACATGCCCACTGCGACCCCGCCTGCCACGGAACGGCGGTTCAAATGCCAGAGATTAGGATGTTGCAAAGCTGAGCCGAAAAAGCGGATATAGCGGTTGTGCTTGATGCTCTCAGCGTCGGGCAGATATTTTCTGAAAAACTTGCGCGGCACAGTTGCTCTGCTATGGATAAGGTCTTGACCGACACTTTACCGTAAACCGATAAGCCGGTGTAGCGTTAGCAGTTGAGTGCGGCTCAATCTTATTTTGTTCGTGGCAGCTGCCTGGCTCTTGCAGCAGCAGCCCGCGTTGCCTGATTTGTCCTGGGCGTGGGGTTTGCCGGCTTTGCTGGTGATAGCCGTTTTCCTCTATTTCAAGCAGGGGCAAGGCCCCCGTTACACTCGCGCAATTCTGCTCAACCTGCTTTTTCTCGGCGCCGGCTTTTTCTGGGCGGCATGGCTTG
>DATMDB010000086.1:0-2975 GCA_035558075.1 Burkholderiales bacterium | reverse complement strand
GCGCAACGCATGCGTTGTTTCACTTCACTCTTCAATCACCATGCCCGAGCTCGACTTTTTGCCAACTTTGCCTCCCGCACTCACACCGCCCATTTTGTTCGGCTTGCTGCTGCTGGTAGGTTTGCTTGGCGGCGAAGCGGCGCGGCTGTTCGCGCTGCCGCGCATCACCGGTTACGTGCTGGTGGGCATGCTGTTCGGCCCGGGAGGTCTTGGCGTATTGAGCAGCGACCTCATCAAGGAAAGCCGGGTGTTTGTGGATATTTCGCTGGGCTTGATTCTGTTCGAACTCGGCCGCCGCCTTGATTACCAATGGCTGCGCCGCAACCGCTGGCTGTTCACTACCGCGATTGCGGAAAGCGCGTTTGCTTTCTGGGCGGTTTACCTTGGACTGCGTTATTTCGATTACCCGCCGCTGTTTGCCGCGCTTGCCGCGGCGATCGGTATCGCCACCTCTCCGGCGGTGGTGCTGCTGGTGGCGCATGAATTGCGCTCTGAAGGACAGCTTACCGAGCGCATGCTGCTGCTCACCGCGGTTAACAGCGTATTTGCCTTCTTCAGTGTGACCATGCTGATGCCTTTTTTGCATCTGCAGCACCATGCGGCCTGGGCGGAAACGCTGTTGCAACCGCTCTATGTCATGCTGGGTTCGCTGCTAACGGGTCTCGTCGTGAGTTTCTTCGTGTTGCGTTTCGCCGCCTGGCTGGGCAAGCGCGAGGATCGCCAGTTCATCATGCTGGTCGGCATGATTGTGCTCACGGCCGGATTGACCCGCTCGCTCAATCTTTCGGTGCTGGTTGCATTGCTCACCGTCGGGATACTGGCGCGCAATCTCGACTTTGGCCACAAGCTGATGGCGGTGCAGTTCGGCCATGGCGGGCAGTTGTTTTTTGTGATTCTGTTTGTGATGGCGGGCGCGAGCCTGCGCTTCGGTGCGCTGCCACAAGCGGGGTTCATCGCCGGTATGTACATCGTGCTGCGTTTCCTCGGCAAGGCGCTGGCAATCCTGGTGTTTGGCCGTTTAAGCGGGCTGCGCCCCGGCGCGGCGGGCTTGCTCAGCGTCGCATTGCTGCCGATGTCGGGATTTGCCATCGTCATGGTGCAAGACACGTCCAATTTGTACCCCGAATTTGGCGCCGAGTTGTCGGCGCTGGTGCTTTCCGTAGTGGCCATAGTGGAGCTTATCGGCCCGCTGGCGACGCAGTTTGCCCTGAAACAGGCGGGCGAGGCGGGAGAACGGCGATGATGCTGGAATTCACACAATCGCCGGCATGCACCATGGGCGTTGAGCTTGAGCTGCAGATCCTCAAGTCCCACGACTGCAATCTGGCGCGCGACGCCGCCGATTTGCTGGCCCGGCTTGCCAAAGTGAAACATCCCGGCGAGGTCAAGCCGGAAATCACCGAAAGCATGATTGAGCTCAATTCCTCGATCCACGAGCGCTACGCGACCCTTGCGGACGAGTTGCGGGCTGTCCGCAGCGTGGTGGCGCGCCAAGCCGAACTCCTCAACCTGCGTATTGCCGGCGGCGGCTCGCATCCCTTTCACCAATGGAGCGAGCGGCGCATTTATCCCACTGAGCGCTTCAAGCATTTGCTCAATCTCTACGGCTATCTCGCCAAACAGTTCACGGTATTTGGGCAGCACATCCACATCGGCTGCCCGAGCGGCGATGACGCGGTCTATCTTATCCACATGCTGGCGCGCCACATTCCGCATTTCATTGCGCTTTCCGCCTCCTCGCCGTTTTACCAGGGCGAAGACACGAGCTTTGCTTCATCACGTTTGAATGCGATCAGCGCGTTTCCCCTAAGCGGCACCATGCCGTTGGTTGAAAGCTGGGATGAATTCAACGCCTATTTTGAGAAAATGCATCACTACAAAATCGTGGAAAGCATGAAGGATTTCTACTGGGATATCCGGCCCAAGCCGGAATATGGAACCGTGGAAATCCGCATCTGCGACACGCCATTGACGGTGGACAAGGCGGCGCTGCTTGCGGCTTTCGCCCAGGCGCTCGCGCATTATTACCTGACTGAACGGCCGCGCGCGGCGACCCCTGAACTTTATTTGGTTTACAACTATAACCGCTTCCAGGCCTGCCGTTTCGGCTTCGCCGCCAATTTCATCAATCCTTACGATCAGCAGCATGCCAACTTGTGTGACGACCTCATCGTGACCCTCAAACAACTCGCACCGCACGCCGCGGCGCTGGAGAGTGGCACGGCGCTCAACCAATTGCTGGACGAAGCGGCGGCGCGTCGCAACGATTCGTTCTGGTTACGCGAACAACTCAAAAAATCCGGTTCGCTCAACGATGTGGCGCGCCTGCAGAGCAACTTGTGGATGGGGAAAGCGGAACGGGCATGAAGCCCGGCCTGCGTTTCAAATCAGTGCTAGAATCGCGCGGTTCCAAGGAAAGGGAGCATGGTTTTTTTTGGAAATAATATGAGTCGCATTGCGCGCAGCAAGCGTCGGCTGCTTATTGCGGCATTTATCGTGGCATGGAGCGGCGTGGCAAGCGCAGCGCCGGCGAACGATTTCATCGCGAAAGACGGGCTGGCTTTGTTCGGCATCCCGCTGGATTTCATTCTGTTTGGACTGACGCTGCTTGGCGTGGCGCTGTTCCATCGCCACACGCTTTACGTGGCGCTCACCGGTCTTGCTGTCATCCTCGGTTATAAATTCCTGCTCGTCGGGTTCAAGTCCGGGCCTGGCTTTGCCGGTTTCGTCTCTCACATGGGGCATGAGTGGGTAATCCTCACCAACCTGTTCCTGCTGCTGGTCGGATTCGCGCTGCTTTCCAGGCATTTCGAAGAAAGCCAGGTTCCGGCGGTGCTGCCGAAATTCCTACCCGACGACTGGAAGGGCGGGTTCATGTTGCTGGTGATGATCTTTGTGCTGTCGAGCTTTCTCGACAACATCGCAGCGGCAATCATCGGCGGCACGATTGCGGCGACGGTATTCAAGCACAAGGT
>DATMDB010000085.1:0-6108 GCA_035558075.1 Burkholderiales bacterium | reverse complement strand
TGACGTTTTTGATGGCCACGATGTTCTTGCCCGGAACGATGGAAATGACCCGGTCCACCAGCAGGAACGGGTAGCGGTGTGGCAGATACTCCATGATTTCGTTGATATCCATGCCGCTCACTTTGTTTTCCTTTTCCGTTTTTTGCCTTGTTCCTCGAGTTCGCGGATTTTTTTCGCCAATTCGTGCAGGTGGCGCAAGTGCGCCGCGTTCTTCAGCCATTCAGAGTGGGATTCAAACGGATAGACCGAAGTATAAATACCGGCTTTGGATATGGGTTTGGCAACCGCCGTGGCTCCTGAAATCGTCACATTATCGGCAATCTGCAAATGCCCGCCGATCATTGCCGCGCCGCCAATTCTACAGTAGCAGCCGATTTTTGTGCTGCCGGCGATGCCCACGCAGGCGGCGATCGCGGTATGCGCCCCGATGTGCACGTTGTGCCCTATTTGTATCTGGTTATCCATCCTCACTCCGTCTTCAATCACCGTGTCTCCCATCGCGCCGCGGTCCACGGTAGTGTTGGCGCCGATTTCAACGTCATTGCCGATTATCACCCTGCCGATTTGCGGGATCTTCAGCCAGCGTCCCTCGTCCATGGCCATACCAAAGCCGTCGGAGCCGATTACTGCTCCGGAATGGAGGACCACCCTGTCGCCGATTACGCATTCGTGATAGATCACAACGCGCGCGTGCAGAAAAGTCGCCTCACCTATCTTCACGCCGTTGCTCAGGCAACAACCGGGACCAATCACCGCGCGCTCTCCGAGCACCACGTTTTCCCCGATGAACGCATGGGCGCCGATGGTTGCTGAGGCAGGCACTCGTGCGCTCGCTGCAATCACCGCGCTGGCATGGATTCCGGGCAGTAACGCTTCTAGCGGATTGAGAAAAGCCGAAACCTTGGCGAAATAAACATAGGGGTCATCGCAGACGATGCGCGGCAGCAGCGTAAGGTCGCGCGCCTCGCGGCCTAGAATGACTGCACCGGCTTTGGTTTTTTGCAGCTGGCTACGATATTTTGGCTGTGCCAGAAAAGACAGATGACAAGGCTGAGCGAGATCTAGCGGGGCAATCTGGGTGATCAAGATGTTTCTGTCGCCGATCAACTCACCGCCGAAGCGCTCGACGATGCTGCCTAAGCTGTGGCTCCTCTCTTGGGAAGGCATTAATCCACGTTGCTGCTCATTTGGAGGGAGTATCGGCCAGCGCCTTGATAACCTTGTCGGTTATGTCTATTCGGGGGCTGATGTATACTGCATCCTGCAAAATCAGGTCGAATTTCTCCGTTGTGGCAATGTCCTGCACTACCTTGTTGGCGCGCTCAAACACGGAAGCCAGCTCTTCGTTTCTGCGTGAGTTGGCGTCCTCCCTGTACTCGCGCTGCATACGCTGAAAGTCGCGGTTAAGCCTGGCAAGATCTTGCTCCTTGGTACGCCGCTCGTTCTCGCTCATGGTCACGCTTTCCTTTTCCAGAGTGGTTTGAAGATCTTTGATCTGCTTGGTAACCTTCTGCAGTTCCTGTTCCCGCGCAGCGAATTCTTTTTCGAGTTTCTTCTGGGCCTTAACTGCCGGAACGGCTTCCCGTAATACTCGCTCAAGATTGACCACGCCGATTTTGAGCTGCTCGCCAGCGTCGACATGGGTGGCGGCCAAAGCCAATGTTGCGGCAGCCAGTACAAAGTTTGCAGTTTTCAACTTACATCTCCTTACTGTCAAGCCTAGAACAAGGTCCCAAAAGTAAACTGGAACCGCTGTATTCTATCATCACTGGACTTTCTGAGTGGCTGCGCGATACTGAACCGAAGCGGCCCGAATGGCGAACTCCAGGAAATGTCGAATCCGGCCGAATAACGCAGACTTCCAAAAGCGAAAGTATCGGCAACTGTTCCCGCATCGAAAAATGTTCCCAGCCGCAGCGCTTTTATATCAGTAAATCCAGGCATGGGGAACAGAACTTCGGCGCTTCCCACTATGCGCCGCGTGCCGCCCAGCGCGTCGCCGTTGGTGTCTTTGGGGCCGATAGAATTGGTATCAAATCCGCGCACCGAAGTGCTGCCACCAGCAAAAAAGTTCTTGTAAAACGGCAACGGCTGACCGTTATAACCCCCGCCCATGCCGAGTTCGCCGTCAAACTGCAGCGTGAAAATGCGGCTCAAGGGGTAATAATACTGCTGCTGATAGGAAAGTTTATAGTACTTAAGATTCCCGCCAGGCAAGCCTATTTCGGCGCTAAGCTTGAGCAGAGTGCCGCTGGTGGTGTAAATCACGCTGTCGCGCCTGTCGCGCATAAATCCAATACTGCCCAGTAAGGTGGCGTTGTCGCTGCCGAATTGGTTGACAAAATCTATGTAGCGCTGCGGGCTGGTAGGAAAAACTTCGATTCCAGTGTCCTCGTAACCCAGACCATAATTGATGGTGTCATCCTCGTTTATAGGAAGGCCAAAGCGGACACCCCCGCCCAATGTGGAAGTCTTGAAAGGCGAAACGGAAAGCGAAGTCGTATCGAGATTGCGTTTGTAAATGTCAAAGCCGACGCTTACGCCGTCGACAGTATAATAAGGGTTAGTGAAAGACAGCGAATACACACGGTTGACGCTCCCGCTGCTGACCTGCGCTGAAACATAGTTCCCTGAGCCAAAAATATTGGCTTGCGTTACCGATGCGCTGAGTATAATGCCTTCGGCACTGGAGTAACCCACACCCAGCAAGACGTTGCCGGTGGGTTTTTCAGTGACGCTGTAATTCACATCCACCTCGTCAGTCGTGCCCGGGACCGCCGGTGTTTCAACATTTACGTCAGAAAAATAACCCAGCTTGTCAATGCGCTGCTTGGAGCGGTTGATAAGCTCTGCGTTATACCAGCCTCCTTCAAGCTGCCTGAGCTCGCGGCGTATAACTTCGTCACGGGTACGGGTGTTGCCGCTGACATTGATGCGACGCACGTAAACCCTGCGTCCGGGGTCGATAAAAAAAGTAAAGGCGACCTGGCGTTTTTCTTTGTTGAGCTCGGGTGCGGCGTTGACGTTGGCAAAAGCGTAGCCATCGTTGCCCAGCCTATCGCCGATCAATTTGGTAGATTCGGTAAGTTTTTCGCGGGAGAACACCTCTCCAGGCTTGATTTTAATAAGTTTGCGCAGTTCCTCTTCCGGAAGCAGCAGCTCCCCTCCGATCTTGACGTCAGACACCGTGTATCTGGGGCCCTCGGTAATGCTGATTGTGATGTATATGTCGGTTTTGCCCGGAGTAATCGACACCTGGGTGGAATCGATGTTGAATTCGAGGTATCCGCGGTTGAGATAGTACGAACGCAGGATTTCAAGGTCTGCAGACAGCTTTTGCTTGGAATACTGATCGTTCTTGGTAAAAAATGTCAACCAGCCGGGCGTGGTCAGCGTGAGTAAATCCAGCAGTTCCTTTTCCTTGAACGCGCGGTTGCCAACCAAGTTGATCTGCCTGATCTTGGCGACATTTCCCTCCGAAATATTGAAGGTAATCGCCACACGGTTGCGCTCCAATGGAGTTACCGTGGTGGTGACTGTCGCAGCATATCTGCCACGGCTGATGTACTGACGCTTCAGTTCCTGTTCGGCTTTGTCCAGCAGCGCTTTGTCAAAAATTCGCGATTCAGCAAGACCTACCTGCTTCAAGCCTTTTTTCAGGTCGTCGCTGCTGATGTCCTTCGCGCCGATGATGTCAATCCGTGCAATTGCTGGGCGTTCTTCCACCATGACGATCAGCACGTCGTTTTCCACTTCCAGTCGTACGTCCTTGAAGAAACCTGTCGCAAACAACGACTTGATTGCGGCAGCGGCTTTTTCATCGTTCATGATGTCGCCCACCTTCACCGGTAGGTAGCTGAAGACCGTGCCAGCTTCGGTGCGCTGTATGCCTTCCACCCTGATATCTTTGATCACGAAAGGTTCTATCGCCCAAGCTGTTGCGGTGCAGAGGCACAGCAATAGCACCCCCAGGTAAATTTTTTTCATTAGGTTTCACCCAGCTATCAAGCGATTGATGTCATTGTAAATGGCGAAAGCCATCAGGATAAACAGCAATGCAATCCCGACATGCTGGCCAATTTGCAGGGTTTTTTCCGAAACAGGTTTTCCCTTGATGATTTCCACCAGGTAATACATCAGGTGTCCGCCATCCAGCAGCGGGACCGGCAGCAAGTTCAGCACGCCGAGGCTGATACTGATCAACGCAAGGAAATTCAGGTAAGCTTCCCAGCCGATTTGCGCCGATTGTCCAGCGTAATCGGCGATGGTAATGGGTCCGCTCACGTTTTTCCAGGAGATCTCCCCTACCAGCATTTTGCCCAGCATTCTGAGGCTGAACACCGAGGTTTCCCAGGTTTTTCCCAGCGCCTTCGACAAGGCTTGCCCGATCGGGTAGCGTACTTCGACGAGCAGCCGTTGCAGCGTCGCGCGGTCAATTTTTGGGGCGGCGCCAATTCTTCCTATTTTCTCGTCATTGTCCTGTACCGTTTCAGGAGTGAGCGCAATTACCAGCCGCTGTTCGCCGCGCTTGATTTCAAAGTCAAGATTTTGCGAGGGATGACTGCGCACCTTTTGCACCACTTCGTCCCAGTGCGTCACCCGTTCGCTGTTGATCGCAACGATTTCGTCATCCGGCTTGAGGCCGCTGCGCTCCCCCGGCCCGCCTGCGACAAGCTGTCCGATTACGGGCTGCACCTGAGGCTGATAGCGGATTAAGCCGATCACGTTCATGAAGTCACCATCGAGATCGGAAGAGGTCAGCCCGCTCAAATCGAGTCTGTGCCAGGCAATTTCGCCGCGCGGGTTGCTGACCTCGGCAGTTACCACTGATCTTTGCACGGCCTGTTGCAACAGTATCCAGCGCACGTCTTGCCAAGTGGCCGTGGCTTCACCGTTGATGTTGATAATGGTCTCGTCCGCCTGAAACCCGGCAAATGCGGCAGGAGTGGCAGCGGGCACCGGTCCGATAACCGGTTTTACTCCAGGCATGCCATGCACGAATAAGACCCAATACAGCAGTATGGCCAGCAGAAAATTTGCCAGCGGTCCTGCCAGCACGATGGCGAAGCGCCGGTATACCGGCTGCCGGTTAAACGCACGCGGGATATCCTGCGGTGCCACCTCGCTTTCGCTCTCGTCAACCATTTTAACGTAGCCGCCAAATGGAAACGCCGCCAGCACCCATTCGGTGCCATCATTGCCAAAACGCCGCTTCCATAACGGTTTGCCAAAACCAACCGAGAAGCGCAGCACTTTCACCCCGCACAGGCGCGCCATCCAGTAATGCCCTAATTCGTGAAATACGATGAGCGATCCGAGTGCAAAGGCAAATGCGGCTAGAGTGACGAGCAGTTTCATAATTAATGCAAGATTAAAACGTGCAAGGTACGCTAAACGCGTTCATGGAGTTGCTCTCGCAGCAAGCCTGGTTTTCGAAACGGCGAGCCACTCTTCGGCGGCGCTGCGTGCCAGGCGGTCCGCTTCCAGCACGTCCTCAAGACGGGTGATGGATTTCACGCTCACCTTTTCCAGCACCGCTTCGATTAGCAACGGAATCTGTTTGTAAGGCATGCGTTCAGCGAGGAAATTGTCTACCGCGACCTCGTTTGCCGCATTAAGTATGGCGGGTGCCCCTTCCCCGCGCCGCAAAGCCTGATAAGCAAGGCGTAGGCACGGAAACCGCTTTAAGTCCGGCGGCTGAAAATCGAGCGTGCCGATTTTAAACAAGTCCAACGACTCGACTCCAGCCTCAACCCGCTCAGGGTAAGCCAGTGCATACGCAATCGGAGTACGCATGTCCGGATTGCCAAGTTGCGCGATTACAGAACCATCAACGTACTCGACCAAGGAGTGAATCACGCTTTGCGGATGAATCACGACTTGAATTTGATCTTCGCGTGCATTAAACAGCCAGCGTGCCTCAATGACCTCCAGGCCTTTGTTCATCATGGTTGCCGAATCCACGGAAATTTTGCGGCCCATCACCCAGTTGGGATGGGCGCAGGCTTGGTCCGGCGTAATGTGTTCAAGCTCATCGAGCGGGGTGGTGCAGAATGGCCCGCCTGATGCGGTGAGCAGAATGCGCTTTACCCCAACTGCCGCGAGATC
>DATMDB010000084.1:0-3033 GCA_035558075.1 Burkholderiales bacterium | reverse complement strand
AATGGCGTCGGCGCGGGCGTGAACAAACTTGCCCTGCGCCTTGGCCAGTGCCTGCTGCAGTTGCGTATCGCGCAGTTTTTCGCCGGCGCGCGCCTTGAAGTACATGGAAGTGATTTGCACTAAACGCCCTATTCCCCGGCCAATATTTCGGCCACATGCAGCACGCGCGTCTTATAATCGCCGCGGCGGCGCAACCTGCCTTCGATATTCAGCATGCAACCGAGATCGCCCAGCACCACGGCAGCGGCGGCGCTGGCTTGAATCGCGTTGCACTTATTGTCCGCCATGCGCGTGGAAATATCGCCCAATTTGACCGAGAAAGTTCCGCCGAAACCGCAGCAGGTTTCACAATCCTGCATTTCCCTCAGCTGTAATCCGGGCGTTTTGACGAGCAGCTGGCGCGGCTGGCTTTTGACTCCCAACTCGCGCAGGCCCGAACAGGAATCGTGGTAAGTGATGATGCCATGGAAGCTGGCCGGAATATTCTGCAGTTTCGCCACATTGACCAGGAAATCGGTGAGCTCGTAAGTGCGGCGAGCGAGTTCGCTGATTTTCTCAAGCTGTTGCGGCTCATCCTGGAATAATCGGGGATAGTGTTCACGTATCATGCCTGCGCACGAGCCGGAAGGCGCCACCACGTAATCGCAGCCGGCGAATTCGCGCAGCACTTTGAGCGCCAGCGCTTGCGCTGCAGGTCGATCGCCTGAGTTATAACCGGGTTGGCCGCAGCAGGTCTGCGTATCCGGGACCAGCACTTCGCAGTCCGCGGCTTCCAGTAGCTTCAGCGCGGCAAAACCGATGCGCGGGCGCATCAGGTCTACAAGGCAGGTCACGAAAAGCCCGACACGCATCGCACGTCCCGTTAATGATGAACCAAACCTGATTAATCATAACATAACGCCTGCGGCGTCCCGGTGCTTGCCCAACGCAAAATCAGCTACCGGCATTCAGATAATGCACCGAGAAAAGTTGCTGCGCGTCGGTCCATGCGCGCAGCGGCTCGAATCCCGCTTGCCGCGCTAATTGCTGGAATCCATCCACCGAGTATTTATAGGAATTCTCGGTATGAATCGTCTCCCCGGCGCTGAATCCAAAGCGCCTGCCCTGTATCACAACCTGGTGCGCGACCAGGCTTTCCAGGTGCATTTCGATACGGCCTTCTTCTGAATTGTAAAACGCGCGATGGCGAAAGTTTTCCAGCCTGAAATCACCTTTGAGCTCGCGGTTGATGCGTGTCAGCAAGTTCAAATTGAATTCCGCGGTGACGCCCCGGCTGTCGTTGTAAGCGGCATCGAGTTGCGCCGTCGGTTTTTTTAAATCCACTCCCACCAGCATTGCGCCGCCCGGCCCAACCACCCGCAAGGCGCGTCTCAAGAATACGACTGTTTCCTCTTTGGTGAAATTACCGATGGTGGAGCCGGGAAAATAAATCGCCCTGCGCTTCAGTCCGGGCACAACGCATTCAGGCAGCGCGATGGGCTCTGAATAATCGGCGCACACGGCAATCACCTGCATCCCGGGAAATGCCTGCGCGAACTCCCGCGACGAAGCGCGCAGTTGCTCGCAAGCGATGTCGATAGGCATGTAAACCGGCGGATGCAAGCGCTCAAGCAGAATGCGCGTTTTGCGGCCGGTGCCGCTGCCGTATTCGATCAGCAGGCAACCGGCGCCCAGAAGCTGCGCCATTTCCGCAGCAAACTGCTGCATCATGGCGGTTTCGGTGGGTGTCAGGTAGTACTCGGGAAGTTCGCAGATTGCGTCGAACAGCTCGCAGCCGCGGCGATCGTAAAAAAACTTGGCGGGAATTTGTTTCTGGGGCTTAGCCAGCCCGACCAGAACTTCTTTGAGAAAACTTTGTTGCGCCGCAAGAAGATGATAAAACCGGACCGGCAGATCCGCATTCATTGCCACTGGAACCTCTGATTAAGCCCTGCGCAGTTGCGACGGCGGCTTTCCGGGATGGGATGCGCGAAGCGAGGTGCAGCCAAGGGTTACTCCCCTTGGCAAGCCGAGCGACAAAGCAGACCGTCTGGATAAGCGCCTCGGACTCGGACTCGCGCAGCGTGGAGCGGGAAGGGGCGCAAGCTGCCGCAAGAGATACCGTTAAACGGGGCGCTCATGCTGCCGCTCCCGCACCCCAAGCTTCGCTGACCGTGTCGCGGCAGCCGTCCCTCTGGGTTGCGGCAAAATGTAGCGTCTGCGTCGTGCTCGCCGAAGCGTGGAGCTCGGTACGTGCGACCGCGGAGGCGAGCGCTGGACCGCGCAACCGCAATCCGGCGAGCCACGTCCCGCTCCGCTGCACAGCTTCGCAGGTGCAACGCTGCGCGGGCCCTCCTCGGCTTCGTAGTCCAAGCTACGACCTTCGTCGCGCGCCTCGCATCCATCTGCATTTTGCCGGCAACGCAATCCGTGGAGGACTTAATTAGAGGTTCCCTAACTTGCACGCGGCTTGCGGGCGAGGCTGGTTTCAATCCATCTTTTGATGCGGTTGGCGTCGGCGATGCGGGTGTATTTGCCCCATGAATCCAGCAATATGATGATCACCGCCTGCTGTGCGATTTTTGCCTGCATCACCAGGCAGCGTCCGGAATCACGGATATAGCCGGTCTTGGACAGCCCGATATTCCAGCTCTTGCTTTTAACCAACAGGTTGGAATTGTGGAAAGGCAGGTTGCGCGACTTGCGTAGCCCCACCGCATGCGAGTGTGCAGTGGTGTATTCGCGTATCAACTCGTAGCCGTAGCTCGCTTTCACCATTTTCACCAAATCCAGCGCTGTGGAAACATTGCCGCTGTTTAGGCCGGTAGCATCCACGAACCGCGTATCCATCATGCCCAATGCCTCCGCCTTGCGGTTCATCGCCGCGACAAAAGCCGGCACACCACCGGGATATGCGCGCGCCAAAGCAGCGGTGGCGCGGTTTTCCGAAGCCATCAGCGCCAGCTGCAACAGTTCGTCGCGCGTAAGCGTCATTCCGACCTTGAGCTTGGAGCGGGTGCCCCGCAGCCGGTCGACATCTTCTTTCTCGATGGT
>DATMDB010000083.1:0-6661 GCA_035558075.1 Burkholderiales bacterium | reverse complement strand
CACGTCTGGTCGGTGGAAGATTTTCGAGAAATCCAAACCCCTGGCTTTCCAGTGATCCACCGCTTTCTTGGTATCCAGCATATCGGAGCGACCGATCATTTCGTTGAAGGTGCGGAAGCCCATCTTTGCCATGTACTCGCGCACTTCCTCGGCGACGAAGAAGAAATAATTCACCACGTGTTCCGGCTGGCCGGTGAATTTCTTTCTGAGTTCCGGATCCTGAGTGGCAACTCCCACCGGGCAGGTGTTGAGATGGCACTTGCGCATCATGATGCAGCCTTCCACCACCAAAGGCGCGGTAGAAAAACCGAACTCATCCGCCCCGAGCAAGGCGCCCACAACGACATCGCGGCCGGTCTTCATCTGACCATCGGCCTGCACGGTGATGCGCCCGCGCAGGCGGTTCAACACCAGTGTTTGCTGCGTCTCGGCCACTCCCAATTCCCAAGGCGTGCCGGCGTGCTTGATCGAACTCCAGGGCGAAGCGCCGGTACCGCCGTCGTGGCCGGCAATCGTTACGTAGTCGGATTTGGCCTTGCATACCCCTGCGGCAACCGTGCCCACGCCGACTTCAGAAACCAACTTGACGCTGATGGCGGCCTTAGGATTGGCGTTTTTCAGATCGTGGATGAGCTGCGCGATATCTTCGATTGAATATATGTCATGGTGCGGCGGCGGTGAAATCAATCCTACACCCGGCACGGTGTGGCGCACTTGGGCAATGTAGGGGCTCACCTTGTAGCCGGGCAATTGCCCGCCTTCGCCGGGTTTGGCGCCTTGCGCGATTTTGATCTGCAATTGGTCAGCGTTCACCAGGTACTCGGCGGTCACGCCGAAGCGGCCGGAAGCGACCTGTTTGATCGCCGAGCGCAGCGAATCGCCGGTTTTAACAGGAATATCCACCAGCACCCCTGGCATAGTGTCGGCGAGCATGCCGCCTTTGGTAATGGGCCTGTAGCGCAGCGGGTCCTCGCCGCCTTCACCGGTGTTGGATTTTCCCTTGATGCGGTTCATGGCGATGGCCAGCGTGGTATGCGCTTCCTGCGAAATCGAGCCCAGCGACATGGCACCGGTGGAGAAACGCTTTACGATTTCCTTGGCCGGCTCGACTTCATCCAGCGCAATCGGATGGGCTGATTCCTTGATTTCGAACAACCCCCGCAAAGTCATCAGCCGCTCACTTTGCTCGTTAATGAGCGCCGCATATTCCTTATAAGTCTTGGAATTATTGGCGCGGGCCGCATGCTGGAGTTTCGTTATCGATTCCGGTGTCCACGTGTGTTCTTCGCCGCGCACCCGGTAGGCGTATTCGCCGCCCGGATCGAGCGCGTTACGGAACAGGGGATGATCGCTAAAGGCGAGCTTGTGCATGCGCACAGTTTCTTCCGCCACTTCGAGAATTCCGATGCCCTCCACCTGGCTTGCGGTGCCGGTGAAATACTTCTGCACGAAGGCGCTGTTCAGCCCTACCGCCTCGAAAATCTGCGCGCCGCAGTAGGATTGGTAGGTGGAGATGCCCATCTTGGACATAACCTTGAGCAAGCCCTTGTTAAGTGCCTTGGTGTAGCGCTTGGCCGCTTCCTTGTAGTTCAAATCCCCGGGAACGGAATCGCCGAGGTGCGCGAGCGTTTCGAAGGCGAGATAGGGATGAATTGCCTCCGCTCCATAACCCGCAAGCAGGGCGTAGTGATGCACTTCGCGCGCCGAGCCGGTTTCGACCACCAAGCCGGTGCTGGTGCGCAGCCCCTTTCTCACCAGATGGTGATGCACGGCCGCGGTTGCGAGCAGCGCGGGGATCGCTACGTTTTCCGCGGAAACCTGTTTATCGGTGAGCACGATGATATTGCAGCCTTCACGTACCGCTTGTTCCGCCTTGTCGCACAATGCATCAAGTGCTTTTTCCATGCCCGCCGCTTCATGTGCGAGTGGACAGCAAATGGAAAGAGCGCAGGAACGGAACGCGCCTTTGGTGTATTCGGCAATGCGCAGGATTTTGCCCATATCCTCGCCAGTGAGTACCGGCTGTTTGACCTCCAGCCGCATCGGCGGAGTGGTGACATCTATTCCCAGAAGATTGGGGCGCGGGCCGATGAAAGACACCAGAGACATCACCAATTCCTCGCGGATGGAGTCTATCGGCGGGTTGGTTACCTGCGCGAACATCTGTTTGAAATAGTGATAGAGCGGCTTGGGCCGATCGGAGAGTACCGCCAGAGGCGAGTCGTTGCCCATGGAGCCTACCGCTTCCTCGCCCACTGCCGCCATGGGTGAAAGAATGAACTTCAGATCTTCCTGGGTGTAGCCAAATGCCTGCTGGCGGTCCAGCAACGAGGCCTTGGGCTCGATCTCGTAGTCCTGTCCAGGCAATTCTTCCAGCGCCACTTTGGATTGATTGATCCACGCGCGGTAGGGTTTGGCAGCGGATAATTGTTCCTTGAGCTCGGCGTCATCAATGATGCGCCCAACTTCGAGATCAATTAAAAACGTCTTACCGGGCTGCAGACGCCATTTCTTGACGATTTTATGCTGTGGGACGTCGAGCACGCCCATTTCTGAAGCCATTACCACGATGTCGTCGTCGGTAATCAGGTAGCGCGCGGGGCGCAAACCGTTGCGGTCGAGTGTGGCGCCGATCTGGCGTCCGTCGGTGAACGCCACCGCAGCCGGGCCGTCCCACGGTTCCATCAGCGCAGCGTGATATTCGTAAAATGCACGACGGCTTTCGTCCATCAAGGGATTGCCCGCCCAAGCTTCAGGAATCAGCAGCATCATGGCGTGCGCAAGTGAGTAGCCGCCGGCGACCAAAAGTTCCAGGGCATTGTCGAAACACGCGGTATCCGATTGCCCCTCGGTAATCAGCGGCCACAGTTTTTCGAGATCTTTGCCGAGCAGGGGGGATTGCATTGCCTGGCGCCGCGCAGCCATCCAGTTGATGTTTCCGCGCAGAGTGTTGATTTCGCCGTTGTGGGCAATCATGCGGAACGGGTGCGCCAGCTCCCAAGTGGGAAACGTATTGGTGGAGAAGCGCTGATGCACCAGGGCGAGCGCAGAAACCACGCGCTTGTCCTGAAGATCCCGGTAATAAGTGCCCACCTGGTGCGCAAGCAGCATGCCTTTGTAGACCAGCGTGCGGCTCGACAACGAGGGGATATAGAACATTTTTCCGCCGGAGAGACTGAGCGCCCGCACGGCGTGCTCGATGCGCTTGCGAACCACGAAAAGCTTGCGCTCGAAACTGTCCTGGTCAGGGCAGGTGGTGCCGCGACTTACGAAAATCTGCCGCACCAGCGGCTCCAGACGCTTGGCGTCTTCACTGATGCCTTGGTTATTGGTGGGCACATCGCGCCAGCCGAGGACTCCCTGGCCTTCCTCGGCAATCATTTGCTCAACTAGATGCTCGCTGGCGATACGGCTTTCAGACGCGCGCGGCAGGAAAACCATCCCTACGCCATAGCCGCCCAGCCTGGGCAGTGGGAATCCCTGCTTTTTACACTCAGATCGCAGAAAAGCGTCCGGGATCTGAATCAGAATCCCGGCGCCATCACCCAGCAGCGGGTCCCATCCCGTCGCGCCGCGGTGAGTGAGGTTGTTGAGGATCTGCAAGCCTTGTTCGATGATGGAATGGCTTTTGCTGCCCTTGATGTGAGCAATAAAACCCACCCCGCAGGCATCGTGCTCGCGGGCGGGATCATACAAACCCTGTTTTACAGGCGGATGTCTCACTTTTTACTCTCGTGAATAGGCAATCAGGACGACCAGCGGGGCTAAGTCTTCGAGCAAGTATCCTGTGCTCTTGTGAAACCGAAAAATCAGAGCGAAAGCGTTTAAGTCTACATCTTTCAATAGCCTGCTTCAACATGAATGCGGCCGGGCCGGGAACGGCAGGATGCGGGAGCCCTGCCCGGAAAAACCTGAACAAGAACGGTTTACGACCATAATTCTTCGACCGCGAACAGGCGCCGGTGTTCGCGTATGGCATAGCGGTCGGTCATGCCTGCGATGTAATCAGAAATCGTTCTTGGCTTGTCGCGGCCGGCTTTTTCCTGGAATTGCGGGGGCAGCAGCTTGGCGTCCTCCATAAACGCGTGAAACAGGTCGAAAATGATGCGTTTTGCCTTCCCGCTCATGCGCGCGACGCGGTAGTGCTGGTAAAGGTGCCGACGCAAAAACTGCTTCAATTGCTGCTGTTCTTCGCGGATTTTCGGGCTGAAAGCAATCAGCGGGCCGGCCACACGCACCTCATTGGGATTTTTCGGCGAGACACGCCGGATATTTTTCAGGCTTTGGCGCGTAATGTCGGAGACCAGGGTATTGATCATGCGCCTTACCGTTTCATGTATTAAACGCCGCTCCACCACCGCGGGATACTGCTTTTTCACCGCTTGCAAATGGCGCCTGAAAATTTTGACCTCAAGAAGTTGTTGCAGGCTGATTAGTCCCGAACGCAGGCCGTCATCAACATCATGGTTGTTGTAGGCGATCTCATCCGCCAGATTGCATAACTGCGCTTCCAAAGAGGGTTGCTGCTTGCGCAGGAAACGATCGCCCAGCGCGCCCAAAGCCTTGGCGTTTTTGCGCGAGCAGTGCTTGAGTATGCCTTCGCGCGTCTCATAGCATAGGTTCAAACCATCGAATGCCGCGTAGCGCTCTTCGAGCACATCCACTACGCGCAGCGATTGCAAGTTGTGCTCGAAGCCGCCGTAGTCTTTCATGCAGGAATTTAGAGTGTCTTGGCCGGCATGTCCAAAAGGGGTGTGTCCTAGATCATGCGCCAGCGCGATTGCTTCCACCAAGTCTTCATTGAGCCGCAGACTCCGGGCGGTGGAGCGCGCGATTTGCGCTACTTCAAGGCTGTGGGTGAGCCGCGTACGGAACAGATCGCCTTCATGGTTGACGAACACCTGGGTTTTGTATTCGAGGCGGCGAAATGCAGTGGAATGAATGATGCGGTCGCGGTCGCGTTGGAATTCGCTGCGCCCCTGTGGCGCCGATTCCTGATAACGCCTGCCGCGGGAAGTTTCAGGGCGGACGGCGTAGACTGCCAACTCAGGCATTTGCTGCGATTCCGCTGAGGGTAGCCGTGACCAGTTCCTCGGGAACATCCGCGGTGATGAATGCTTCACCTATTTTTTTCAGCAGTATAAAGCGCATTCTCCCGCTCTCCACTTTTTTGTCCAAACCCATCAGTTGCAGATAGCGTTTTGCCCCAAGGTCGGGTGCGGATACGGGAAGTTTTGCCCTGCGGTAAAGGCTCGCGATGCGTTCAACCTCGGTCTCGCGGATCAAGCCCATGCCCCGTGACAAGCGCGCTGCAAGCAAAGTGCCTGCAGCGATTGCCTCGCCGTGCAGCCAAACTCCATAGCCTTTGCCGGTTTCAATCGCATGCCCGAAGGTGTGGCCGAGGTTCAATAACGCGCGCATTCCGCTTTCGCGTTCGTCCGCCGCCACCATTGCCGCCTTGTTTTCGCAAGAGCGCTTAATGGCGTAAGCCAGCGCTTCGCTGTCGTGCTTGAGCAGCTTTTCGACGTTGCGCTCCAGCCAATCGAAGAATGCCTCATCTCGGATCAGCCCGTATTTGATGACTTCCGCAAGCCCTGCGCAGAACTCGCGCTCAGGCAGGCTGTTAAGAGTATCGGTGTCCGCCAGTACCAGCTTAGGCTGATAGAAAGCGCCGATCAGGTTCTTCCCCTGCGGGAGATTAATGCCGGTTTTCCCACCGATAGAAGAATCGACTTGGGCAAGCAAAGTGGTCGGAATCTGGATGAAAGGAACCCCGCGCATATAAACCGCAGCGGCAAAGCCGGCCAAATCGCCTATGACCCCTCCACCCAGCGCAATCACGGCGGTTTTCCGTTCACAGCGGTGCGACAGCAGCGTGTCGAATATCAGGTTCAGCGTTTCCCAGTTTTTATATTTTTCGCCATCGGGCAGCAGTACAGGAATTATCTCCACTCCGTGCTTGCCAAGTACCGCGGTCAATGGGTCGAGGTAAAGACCCGCCACCGTGGTGTTGGTTATAACTGCGGCTTTTTTTTGCGCCAAACTGGGCAGGAGCAGCTCGGGATGAGTTAAAAGCCCATCACCGATGTAAATTGGATAGCTGCGCTCACCCAGAGCTACATTTAAAGTTTGCATAGATATAATTCAGAACGTGGCTTTGTGCACGCAAAATTAAAGTTGCGCCAGTTTCTGCTCGATCTGCTGCGCCAGGGCGCGCACGCTTTGTCTGCCGGTGTCTATAATGAGGTGCGCCATGTCGCGGTAGAGAGGGTCGCGCTCTGCGAACAATTCGTTGAGCTTGGCGAGGGGATCTGCGGTTTGCAATAGCGGACGATTCTTATCGTAGCGTGTGCGTTGCCACAGGTCCGCCGCGACAGCGCGCAAATAAACTACCGTGCCATTTTGGGCGAGGATTTCACGATTTGCCCTGCTTAATACCACGCCGCCGCCGGTAGCCAGCACTATATTATTCTGCTTTGCCAGCTCTTGCAAAATGGCATGCTCGCGGGCGCGAAACCCCGCTTCGCCTTCAATTTCGAAAATTACGGGGATATTGACACCGGTGCGGCGCTCGATTTCGTGATCGGTGTCAAAAAATGACTTGTTGAAGCGCTTGGCGAGCAGCTTTCCCACCGTGGTTTTCCCGGCGCCCATCAGGCCC
>DATMDB010000082.1:0-4363 GCA_035558075.1 Burkholderiales bacterium | reverse complement strand
CGTCACAAAATGCACTCGGGACGGGCGTCCAATCGGTCCCAGGGCCTTGTCCACCGTCTCCATGACCTCTTTTTCCATGACCTCGCGGCCATCTGGTGTCGCGACGCGCGCCGGGTTCTTCACCACGGCAAAAGCCAGCGGCGCTTGCCCTTTCAACGGGTCGGCAACTCCTACCACAGCGACTTCGGCGATGTTGGCGTGGGAGCTCACTGCCTCCTCGATCTCGCGGGTGCCCAGCCGATGCCCCGCCACGTTAATTACGTCGTCGGTGCGGCCAAGAATAAAGTAATAACCATCGTCGTCGCGGATCCCCCAGTCGAAGGTGGTGTAGGTCATCTGATCCTTGAAGCTGGTGAAATAAGTCTGCACGAAGCGCTCATCCTGGCCCCAAACAGTGGACATGCAGCCGGGCGGCAATGGCGGAACCACGGTGACCACGCCCTTCTCGTTGTTGCCGACTTCCTGGCCGGTGGCCTCGTGCAGCAACCGCAAGTTGTAGCCATAAGCAGGAAAGCTCGGGCTGCCAAACTTGGTCGGGGTTTTTTCCACACCGGGGGCGCAGGTCAAAATTGCCCAGCCGGTTTCCGTCTGCCAGTAATGATCAATGACCGGCTTGTGCAGCGCTTCGGAAATCCACACGTGAGTTGGTTTATCCAGGGGTTCACCCGCAAGGAACAGGTACCGCAGCGATGAAATATTGTATTTCTTGAGATAGGCGGGATCCTGCTTCTTGAGAACGCGGATGGCGGTCGGCGCCGTAAACATCACGGTGGCCTTGTGGTCCTGGACGATTTTCCACCAGATGCCGGCATCAGGCCGCACCGGCACGCCTTCGTACATGATGGTGGTCATCCCCGCTATCAAAGGCCCGTAAATAATGTAGGAATGTCCCACCACCCAGCCGATGTCGGAGGCGGTAAACATGGTTTCTCCGGCATTGCCGCAGTAGATGTATTTCATGGACGCAGCCAGCGCCACCGCATGGCCGCCGACATCGCGCTGCACGCCCTTGGGCTTGCCGGTGGTGCCGGAAGTGTAAAGAATATAAGACGGCTCGTTCGATTCCAGCCAAGTGACCGGCACCCTGGCATTCATGTGTTTTGAGCGCAGTTCGTCGTAATCGATATCACGGCCGGGAATCACCGGAATGTTCGAGTCCAGCCCGCGTCGAAAAATTATGACCTTCTCTGGCGGGTAGTGCGCCAGCTTGATTGATTCGTCAACCAGATTTTTATACGGAACTACTTTGCCCATGCGGCTTCCGCCATCAGCGGTTACCATGAGTATGGGCTTCGCGTCATCGATACGCGCCGCAAGGTTTGCAGAGGCAAACCCGCCAAACACCACCGAATGAATCGCGCCGATGCGTGCGCAAGCCAAGATCGCAAATGCCGCCTCGGGAACCATGGGCATATAGATGATGACGCGGTCGCCTTTTTTGACTCCGAGCGACTGCATCATGCTTGCCACGCGCTGCACTTCGGTGTGCAATTCGCGATAGGTGTAGCTTTTTTCCTGGTTTACTTCGGTGGAAATCCAGACCAGCGCCTTTTGCTCGCCGCGTGCAGGCACATGACGGTCCACTGCGTTATAGCAAAGATTGGTCAGCCCGCCGACGAACCATTTGGCGAACGGCGGCCGGCTGTAATCCAGGACTCTGCTGAAAGGCTTGTGCCAGTCTATGAGCTTGGCTTGCCCGCCCCAAAATGAGTTGGGATCCTCAATTGAATGGCGATAAAAATCTTGGTAGCTGTTGCTCATCTACCGCCTCCTGGAAAACAATGAATTCAGCAGCGTACTGGCAGAAATCTTTTCTAGATATTAGATTAATATGGCTACGTATATACTTGATTGTACACGCTTCATGTAATCTTAACCACAGTCCGGCCGCGCGCTCGCGCATGCAGCATTTTTTCAAAAACCTCGGGCAATTGGTCCAGGCTTATGGTATGGGCGATCTCTGCAAGGTGCCGCGGGCGCAAATCCCCCGCGAGCCTCGCCCAGATAGTCCGGCGCAGCGGCATTGCGGTATAAGCTGAATCCACGCCCAGCAAGCGTACTCCCCGCAAAATAAACGGCAGCACGGTGGTATGCAGCTCCACGCCCCCGGCGTTGCCGAAACTGCCGATCACGCCGTTTTGCTGCATAGTGCGGATAAGCCAGGCCAGTTGCTCGCCGCCCACTGAATCCAGGGCGCCCGCCCACAACGCTTTTTCCAACGGGCGCGTGCCCATTTCCAGCGTATGCCGCGACAGCACATCGCTCGCGCCGAGTTTTTTCAGATAATCGTCCTCACCATCTTTGCCGGTGATAGCCGCCACCTGGTAGCCGAGCTTCGCCAGCATGTCAATGCCGATGCTCGCCACACCCCCGGTGGCGCCGTTTACCGCCACTTTGCCGCTGGCGGGCTTGAGATCGTTCTGCTCCATGATATGGATCGCCAGAGCGGCCGTGTATCCGGCGGTGCCGATTGCCATCGCATCGAACAGACTCAGGCCTTTGGGCAGCGGCACCACCCAGGCGGCCGGCACGCGCGCATAATCCGCATAACCTCCGTCGTGCGATACGCCCAAATCATAACCAGTGACGATAATTTCATCACCCTTCTTAAACCGCGAATCCGTGGAAGATATCACCACGCCTGAAACATCTATTCCCCCGATGCAGGGAAAACGGCGAACGACTTTGCCGACACCGGTTGCCGCCAAAGCATCCTTGTAGTTGACACTGGAATACGCCGCCTTGAGCACAACCTCGCCGGCATCCAGTTCGTTTAAGGTGGTTTCAACCAGGCGACTGTGCACCTTGCCATTTTCGTTAAAAATTCGGTACGCTCTGAAACTTTGCATGGAAAATCCCTGTTAAGTGTAGGGAACCTGGAGCTTTCGGCACTTCCGCTGAACGAACTAGATATGCAGGCTGCGCTTGTCTACACCCAGGGCGGCTTCGTGGAACACCTCGGAAAGCGATGGATGAGCGTGTACGATGCGCGCGATGTCTTCGCTGCTTGCCGCAAATTCCATCGCCACCACCGCTTCCGCAATCATCTCTGAAGCATAAGGCCCGATGATGTGCACGCCGATTATGCGGTCGGTGTTCGCGTGCGCCAGGATTTTCACGAAACCTGAGGTTTCTCCCAGGCTGCGCGCGCGCCCGTTGGGCAGAAATGGAAACTGGCCTGCGCGGTACACAACCCCGGTTTTCTTCAATTCCTGCTCAGTCTTGCCCACCCAGGCGATTTCCGGCGAGGTATAGATGACCCAGGGAATCGTGTCGAGGCTTACGTGCCCCGCTTGCCCCGCGATGATTTCCGCGACCATCACGCCTTCCTCGGAAGCTTTGTGCGCGAGCATCGGACCGCGCACCACATCGCCGATTGCGAAAACGCCGGGCAGATTAGTACGGCAATGCGCATCCACTTCGATAAAGCCGTGGCTATCCAGTTTCAGTCCCACCATTTCAGTGCCGAGGCCGGCGGTATTCGGCACTCTGCCGGTTGCGATAATCAATTTGTCGCATTCGAGCTTTTGCTGCGCACCCTGATGGTCCTGGTATTCGACGGCGACTTGTTTTTTACCGGTTTTCACCGAGGTAACTTTAATGCCGGTGCGGATATCCAGGCCTTGCTCCTTGGTAAAAATCTTTTGCGCTTCCTTGGCGATCTGCTCGTCTGCAACCAACAAAAAACCCGGCAAAGCTTCAAGTATGGTGACCTCCGCCCCCAGACGGCGCCAAACGCTGCCCATTTCCAGTCCAATCACGCCAGCGCCCACCACACCCAGGCGCTGCGGCACTTCGGTAAACGACAGCGCCCCGGCATTATCCACAATCAAATTCCGGTCCACCGGTGCACCAGGAAGCTGCCTGGGCGCGGAACCGGTAGCGACAATAATATGCTTGGCTTCTACGCTTTCCGACTTGCCGTTATTCGAAACGCCGATTTCATAGGTGTATCCGGCTGAAACAAAGCGGCCTTTTCCATGCAGCGACGCAACTTTATTTTTCTTGAACAGCATGGCGATACCGCCCGTAAAGTTCTCAACGATTTTGTTTTTGCGCGCCTGCATGGCGCCCACGTCCATGGTGACACCCTGCACTTTCACTCCATGCTCGGAAAACTTGTGCCGCACGCGTTCGTAATTCTCAGAGGACTCGAGCAGTGCCTTGGAGGGAATGCAGCCGACATTCAAGCACGTGCCGCCGAGGCTGGCCTGGTCTTTTTCGTTTTTCCAGTCATCTATGCAGCAGGTCGCCAGGCCCAACTGCCCGCAGCGTATCGCAGCGACATAGCCGCCAGGGCCAGCGCCGATGACCGCCACATCAAATGTCTTCGCCATGATTTATATTTAATAATTGCACCGCG
>DATMDB010000081.1:0-13484 GCA_035558075.1 Burkholderiales bacterium | reverse complement strand
CTTCGCGCATTCCATCCCGGAAAGCCACCGTCGCAACTGCGTGGGACTTAATCAGAGGTTCCCTGGCGAAGCAGCGTGAAATGGCGAAACCGCTGATAAACAAGCTGGTGATTTTTGGCGTCGGACTGATCGGCGGCTCATTCGCCCTGGCCGTGAAGCGCGCCAAGGCAGTGCGGCATGTCGTCGGCTTTGGCCGCAGTGAGGCTAATCTGCGTCTTGCGCTGAAGCGCGGCGTGATTGATGAAATCGGCGCAAGTATTCCCGGTGCTTTGCGCGACGCGGACCTGGTGTTGCTCTCCGTGCCGGCGGGGCGAATGCAGGCGGTGATGAAGCGGATTGCGCCGCATCTCTCGGCACATACGATAGTGACCGACGCAGGCAGCACTAAGCAGGATGTGGTGGCTTTTGCCAAGGGATGCCTGGCCTCGCACTCGAAGCGCTTTGTTCCTGCACATCCGATAGCGGGCGCAGAACTGAGCGGGGTAAGCGCAGCAAGCGCCGACCTTTTTGTCAACAAGCATCTGGTGGTGACTCCGTTGGCGAAGACCAACAAAGATGCGTTAAAACGGGTCAAGAATTTGTGGATTGCCTGCGGCGCCAAGGTGAGCGAAATGACGCCTCGCCGACACGATGAGGTTTTTGCCGCGGTGAGCCACCTGCCGCATTTGCTAGCTTACGCGCTGGTGGATGTAATTGCCTCAAAACCCAACGCGGCCTGTTTGTTCAATTATGCGGCAAGCGGTTTCCGTGACTTTACGCGGATTGCCGGAAGTTCTCCGGAAATGTGGCGCGATATTGCACTCGCCAACCGCAAAATACTGTTCAAGGAATTGGCGGACTACCAAAAACAACTAAAACAAGTGGCCACGCTGCTGCAAAAAGGCGACGGCAAGGCGCTGGAAAGAATCCTTACCCGCGCACGCAACGCACGGCAGAAGTGGCTAAGGAGCCTCTGATTAAGTCCTCCGCGAATTGCGTTGCTGGTAAAATGCGGATGAATGCGAGGCGCGCGACGAAGGTCGTAGCCTGGACTACGAAGCCGAGGAGCGCAACGATGCAGACACCGCATTTTGCCGCAACCCGAAGGGACGGGGGCTGCCGCGACACGGTCAGCGAAGCTTGGGGTGCGGGAGCGGCAGCATGAGCGCCCCGTTTAACGGCGTTTCTTGCGGCAGCTTGCGCCCCTTCCCGCTCCACGCTGCGCGAGTCCGAGTCCGGGGCGCCCGCTCACATGGCTTTGTTGTTCGTCGCTGGTTTGGCCTCCACCAAACGGCGCTCCTCACGCCTTGTCCTGCACCCGGATTGCAACTCCGTCGCAACCGCGTAGGACTTAATCAGAGGTTCCCAAAGAAATAAGCATGTCTCTCGATTACCGTGTCGAACCGGGCGGCGTTTTGGCGGGCAGCCTGCGCGTACCGGGCGACAAATCCATTTCCCACCGCGGCATCATGTTGGGCTCCATCGCCGAAGGCGTGACTGAAATCAGCGGATTTCTCGAAGGCGAAGACACACTCGCCACCATGAATGCGTTGCGTGCCATGGGCGTGCGCTTTGAGGGACCTGCAAAGGGAAAAGTCCTGGTGCACGGCGCAGGGTTACGCGGGCTGAGCGCCCCGAAAAAAGTTCTGGATTGCGGCAACTCAGGCACTTCGATGCGCTTGCTGTGCGGCTTGCTTGCCGGCCAGTCCTTTGATTGCGAATTGACGGGGGACGACAGTTTGCGGCGACGGCCCATGCAGCGTGTAACGACTCCTTTGCGGGAAATGGGGGCGGAAATTGTCACCGCGCGCAACGGCAGGCCACCGCTCAAGCTGCGCGGCGTATCGGCATTGCGCGGGATCAATTACGCAATGCCCGTGGCGAGCGCACAGGTGAAATCCGCGCTGCTGCTTGCCGGGCTTTATGCGCGGGGCCGTACTTGTGTTACCGAGCCGGCACCGACTCGAGACCACACCGAACGCATTTTGCAGGGTTTCGGCTGTGTGGTGGCGCGCGATGGCAACACAATTTGCGTGAGCGGAGGCGGCAAATTGAAAGCAACAAACATCGAAGTGCCAGCAGATATTTCTTCGGCGGCGTTTTTCATGGTCGGTGCAAGCATCGCGCCGGGTTCCGATATCACGCTCATGCATGTCGGCGTCAATCCCACCCGCACCGGAGTAATCGAGATTTTGCGCTTGATGGGGGCGGATATTACTTTGCTTAATCAGCGTAATGTCGCAGGCGAAGCGGTAGCGGATATCCGGGTGCGCCATTCACGCCTCAAAGGCATTGCGATTCCTCGCGGATTGGTGCCTCTGGCGATAGATGAATTCCCGGTTTTGTTTGTCGCAGCGGCCAGCGCCGAAGGAGAAACGGTGCTCACCGGCGCGGAAGAGCTGCGGGTCAAGGAAAGCGACCGCATTCAGGTGATGGCGGATGGGCTGCGCAAGCTGGGCGTCGCGGCGCAGCCTGCTCCTGACGGCATGCGTATCCGGGGCGGGGCTTATTCAGGCGGAGCAGTTGAAAGCCATGCCGACCATCGCGTGGCCATGGCATTTGCGATCGCCGCCTTGCGCGCTGCAGGCCCCATCATCATCCGTGATTGCGCCAATGTGGCAACCTCTTTTCCCGGTTTTGTGCAACTTGCACTGGCGGCGGGATTGAAAATTTCGGAAAACCTTCACCGCGGGGGACGCTGAGAACGCAGAGGAAAGCCAAGAAAATAGTTTTCCATTCCTTACCTCGGCGTTCTCTACAGTGAAAAGATCATTTATGAAAGAATTTGGCAATATCCCGGTCATCGCCATAGACGGCCCGTCGGCCTCAGGCAAGGGCAGCGTCGCGCAGCGGGTGGCGCGCGAGCTCGGGTTTCATTATCTGGACAGCGGTTTGCTCTACCGCCTGGTGGCGCTGGCTGCGCAAAAGCGCGGGGTGGCGTTGGATGATGAGGCAGCGCTTGCCAAACTGGCACAGAACCTTCCGGCGGAGTTTCAGGGCGAGGAGATCTTGCTGGACGGCGCGCGGGTTAGCGACGAAATCCGCTCTGAAATTTGCGCAGCGGGCGCTTCCAAAGTCGCAGCGCTCCCCGAAGTGAGGCTGGCCTTACTCAAACAGCAGCGGGCATCCCGCAAACCTCCGGGCTTGGTCGCTGAAGGCCGTGACATGAGCTCCACGGTGTTTCCCGATGCCAGGCTTAAGCTGTTTCTCACAGCGAGCCCCGAAGCGCGTGCCGAGCGCAGATATAAACAGTTGATGGAAAAAGGAATGTATGCTAGCATTTCAACCCTTTTGCAGGAGATTAAAGAACGCGACGCCCGTGACAGCGAGCGCCTGATTGCTCCCCTGCGGCAGGACGCCGCTGCCGGCTTGCTGGATACCACCGCGCTTGGCGTCGAGGAAGCGGTTGCCGAAGTTATCGCAAGGTATCGCGCTCTAGTATCGTGAGTTTTTAAGTGCTCGAGGTTTGCCAAAACCTCGGGCTGTGTTTAACCAACCCCCGTCGCCAGGATGGGCTTACAGGTGTTAGTGTAATGACAGTTACTGCTTCCCCGGCTTCAGATAGTCCTGAAAATTTCGCCGCGTTATTTGAAGAAAGCCTGTCCCACCAGGAAATGCGCATCGGCGAGGTGATCACCGCCGAAGTCATGCGCGTGGACATGAATTATGTGGTGGTGAACGCCGGCCTTAAATCCGAAAGTTTTATTGCGGTAGAAGAATTCCAGAACGACAAAGGCGAGGTTGAAGTCAAACCCGGCGATTTTGTCGAAGTCGCCATCGAGGCCTTGGAAGACGGACATGGCGAAACCCGGCTGTCGCGCGAAAAAGCCAAACGTCTCGCCGCCTGGCACCAGCTCGAAGTGGCCCTCGAGCAGGGCACTTTGGTGCGCGGATTGATCAACGGCAAAGTTAAAGGCGGGCTCACCGTCATGGTGAACGGCATCCGCGCTTTCCTGCCCGGCTCCTTGGTGGATATCCGCCCGGTGAAGGACACCAATCCCTTCGAAGGCAAGGAAATGGAATTCAAGGTGATCAAGCTCGACCGCAAGCGCAACAACGTGGTGGTATCGCGCCGCGCGGTGCTCGAAGCGAGCCAAGGCGCGGAGCGCCAGGCGTTTTTGCAAAGCTTGCAGGAAGGTGCAGTGGTCAAAGGCGTGGTAAAAAACATCACCGATTATGGCGCGTTTGTGGACTTGGGTGGCATTGACGGCCTGCTGCATATCACCGATCTGGCCTGGCGCCGCATACGCCATCCTTCCGAAATGCTTGCCGTGGGGGATGAGGTGGAAGCCAAGGTGCTCAAGTTTGACCAGGAAAAGAACCGTGTATCGCTTGGGCTGAAACAACTGGGTGATGACCCGTGGGTCGGACTCTCCCGCCGCTATCCGCAGGGCACGCGCCTGTTCGGCAAAGTGAGCAATCTCACCGATTACGGCGCATTCGTGGAAATTGAGCAAGGCATTGAAGGCCTGGTGCATGTGTCGGAGATGGACTGGACCAACAAGAATGTTCACCCGTCCCGCGTGGTGCAACTCGGCGATGAAGTGGAAGTGATGATTCTGGAGATAGATGAAGAACGCCGCCGCATTTCGCTGGGCATGAAGCAGTGCAAGCCCAATCCATGGGAAGAATTCGCTCTCAACCACAAAAAGAACGACCGGGTGCGCGGGCAAATTAAGTCCATCACCGATTTTGGTATATTCATCGGCCTGCCGGGAGGCATAGACGGGCTGGTGCACTTATCCGACCTGTCCTGGGCGCAGCCCGGCGAACAGGCGGTGCGCAACTATAAGAAAGGCGATGAAGTTGAAGCAGTGGTGCTATCCATAGATGTCGAGCGCGAACGCATTTCGCTGGGCATCAAGCAACTGGACGGCGATCCCTTTACCAGCTATATCTCCACGCATGACAAAAACAGCATCGTGACCGGCAAGGTGAAATCGATTGACGCCAAAGGCGCGGTGATTGCGGTGGATACCGATGTAGAAGGGTATCTCCGCGCTTCTGAAGTCTCTCGCGATCGGGTTGAAGACATCCGCACTCATCTTAAGGAAGGCGATGAGGTCAAAGCCATGATTATTAATATCGATCGCAAGAACCGCAGCATTAATCTTTCAATCAAGGCCAAGGATTTGGCTGAAGAATCGGAAGCAATGCAGAAAGTGGCAACTGAAAGCGCTGCCATTACCGGCACCACCAATCTTGGCGCGCTACTGAAAGCAAAGCTGGATGTGAAAAATACCGAACAATGAAGGAAAACTCATGACCAAGTCCGAGCTGATTGTTAAATTGGCGGCGCGTTATCCGCAACTGGTGGCAAAAGATGCGGAACTTGCCGTGAAAATGGTTTTAGATGCGATGACCAAAAGCCTGGCACACGGCAACCGTATCGAAATCAGGGGTTTTGGCAGCTTTGGCTTAAACTACCGCCCGCCGCGTATCGGGCGCAATCCGAAGTCCGGGGAGAAAGTGAAAGTTCCGGAAAAATATGTGCCGCATTTCAAGGCGGGCAAGGAATTGCGTGAACGCGTTGATGATAAAAAATAACAGGCGTATTGGTTAGCCAATCAAAGGCGGCATCTTGCAACATGCCGCCTTTTTTACATATTGGATTTCACCGCCGGCTTATGCGCTATCTATCGTGGCTGTTCAAAATTATTCTGTTCCTGTTGTTGCTCGGCTTTGCGGTAAAAAATACCGAAACTGCGGTATTGCATTACTACCTTGGCTACGAATGGCAGGCGCCGCTGGTATTGATCCTGCTGGTTTTTTTCTGCGCGGGCGCGGCGGTGGGAATCGTCGCCAGCCTGAGTTACCTCTTCAGGCAAAGACGCGAGATGCTGTTGCTCAAACGCGAGTTGCGCTTGAAAGAGCAAGAGAACAGACAAACCGCCCAATAATGTTTAATTTTGCCGATCCGATGTCCCCGGGTACATCCTTCCGCAGTATTCAATACTGAGATGGAATTTGAATTCTGGTGGCTGCTCGCATTCCCGCTGTTCTTCGGCCTGGGCTGGATTGCGGCGCGCATTGACATCAAGCAGCTGCTGTCGGAATCGCGAGCGCTGCCCATGTCTTATTTCAAGGGGTTGAATTTTTTACTCAATGAGCAGCCGGACAAGGCGATAGAAGCGTTCATCGAGGTGGTCAAGGTTGACCCGCAAACGGTGGAACTGCATTTCGCCTTGGGCAATCTTTTCCGGCGCCGCGGCGAGGTTGAGCGCGCCATACGCATGCATCAGAACCTGGCGGAGCGCGCGGACCTCGGGCAGGAACAAAAACTGAACGCCACGTTCGAGCTGGCCAGGGATTATCTCAAAGCGGGGCTGCTCGACCGCGCAGAAGAATTATTCACCAAGCTGCAAAGCACGCCGCATGGGGAAGCGGCATCGAAGCATCTTCTTGAAATATTCCAGCAGGAAAAAGATTGGCTGAAGGCAATTCAAATTGCGCAGCAGCTCGACAAAACCAGCAACCAGTCGCACCAGAAAGAAATTGCCAACTTTTACTGCGAGCTGGCAGCCAATGAAATCACGCATTCCAGGCCGCAGAATGCCAGACCTCATCTGGACGCGGCATTGGCGGCTCACCGCAAATGCGTGCGTGCCAGCATCCTGTTGGGCGACTTGGAGATGCTGGAAAAGCGGTATGAATCTGCAATACAGGCATGGAAGCGCATCGAGACGCAGAACCCGCTGTATCTTTCGCTGGTTGCGGAAAAGCTGCTCAATGCCTACCGGCGTCACGACAAGTTGGATGAAGGGCTGCAATTGCTGCGCGGTTATCTATCCAGCTATCCATCGCTGGATTTGTTGAACGTGGTATTTCAGGCAACCCTGACACGACAAGGTGCGGAGCCCGCCTACCAGCTGGTGCGTTATGAGATGAAGCGCGCCCCCTCTTTGCTCGGTTTGGACAAGTTGCTGGAAGCGCAAATGCTGGAGGCGCCGCTTGAGCGCCGTCATGATTTGGAACTGATGAAAAATCTGGTGCACAGCCACACCCGCGGCCTGGCCCTGTACCGCTGTGAAAAATGCGGGTTCCGCGCAAGGCAGTTTTACTGGCGTTGCCCGGCTTGCGGCGGCTGGGAGACTTATCCGCCGCGCAGGACCGAAGAGGACGAGCTGGCGGCATGAACGATCCCAGGGTTATAGTTGCGCTGGATTATGCCGACGCGCAATCCGCTATGCAGTTTGTGAACCGGGTCGAGCCTCGCGCCTGCCGTTTAAAGGTAGGCAAGGAATTGTTTACTGCCGCCGGTCCGCAACTGGTTGAACGGTTGGTGCAGCGTGGATTCGGCGTGTTCCTGGATTTGAAGTTTCACGACATTCCGCACAGCGTCGCGCAGGCATGCAAGGCGGCTTCCAAGCTCGGCGTGTGGATGCTGAGCGTGCATGCGCTGGGAGGAAGAGCCATGCTCGCAGCGGCACGCGAAGCTCTGGATGAGGTCAATCCGCAGCCGCAGCTTATTGCGGTCACTGTGCTGACCAGCTTGGGTCGCGAAGAGCTCGGGCAACTGGGAATCGGCGGCGGGATGGATGACGCGGTGCTGCGGCTTGCGCAACTTGCGCATCAATCCGGCGCGGACGGTGTGGTTTGTTCGGGGCATGAAGCGCCCCGGTTAAGAAAGCAGTTTGGCAGGGAATTCTGTCTGGTCACTCCCGGCATCAGGCCGGCGCAAACCGCTCATGACGACCAGTTGCGAGTAGTGACGCCGCGCCAGGCAGTGCTCAATGGGGCGGATTATCTGGTGATCGGCAGACCGGTTACCCAAGCACAGGACCCGCTCAAGGCATTGCAGGAAATTAACCAGGAAATTGCCAAGACTGGAAAACAAACATGAAAAAAACAAGCACTCGTAAAAAAATCTCTCCCGCCGCGCTGGCCAAAGCCCGCTTGCTGGTGGTTGGCGACGCCATGCTCGACCGCTATTGGTATGGCGAGGTCGAGCGCATTTCGCCTGAGGCGCCGGTACCCATCGTAAGAATTGACACCAAGAAGGAAGATGAGCGACCGGGCGGTGCGGCAAACGTTGCATGCAATGCGGCAGCGCTTGGCGCGCAAGTGACCCTGCTTTCAGTCGTGGGCGTGGACGGGCCGGGAGCCCGGCTGGAAAATCTGCTCAAGCGCAATCGCGTCCGTGCCTTGTTGCACCATGATCGTAGCATCATGACTACGGTCAAGCTGCGAGTGGTAGCGCGCCACCAGCAGCTGGTTCGAGTGGATTTCGAGACAACGCCTAGCCATGAAGTGCTTGCTTCCAAGCTCGCCGACTTTGAAAAAAAACTGCCTGCATGTGATGTGGTGATCCTGTCCGATTACGGGAAAGGGGGGCTCAAGCACATCGCGCGCATGATTGCGCTTGCCAACCGTGCCGGGAAGATAGTGCTGGTCGACCCCAAGGGCAACGATTTCGAACAATATCGCAACGCCACCATGCTTACCCCTAACCGCGCCGAATTCCAGCAGGTGATGGGGGTCTGGAAAAGCGACAAGGAGTTCGCCGCCAAGGCCCGGCAATTGATGCGAAAACTCAATCTCAAGGCGTTGCTGGTGACCCGAGGCGAGGAGGGCATGACGCTGTTCAGTAACGGCGGCATGCTGAAGGTACAGGCGCAGGCGCGCGAAGTCTTTGATGTAAGCGGTGCCGGGGACACGGTAATCGCGGCGCTGGGAGTGATGCTGGCAAGCGGCGTGGATTTGCCCGATGCGGTGCGCATTGCCAACCGCGCAGCTGGCATCGTGGTCGGCAAGTTCGGCACGGCGGCAGTGTATCGTGAAGAGCTGTTTGGGAATTAAGGAAGACTGATGATTTACACGGTTGTAACGGGAGCCGCCGGATTTATCGGTTCAAATCTTGTCAAAGCATTAAATCAGCGCGGCGAAACCAACATCCTTGCAGTGGATGAGCTGAAACCCGCCGACAAATTCACCAATCTGGTTGATTGCGAAATCGCTGATTATCTCGATAAAGACGTTTTTCTCAAGCGCTTGATCGAAGGTGAATTGGATGGCGTGATCAGCGCCATACTGCACCAGGGCGCTTGTACCGACACCACCGAGAGCGACGGCCGCTACATGATGCGGAACAATTACGGTTATTCGGTGCAGCTGCTGGAATATTGCCAGAACCAGGACGTGCCGTTTATTTATGCTTCCTCGGCTGCGGTGTACGGTGCAGGCAAGGTATTCAAGGAAGAGCGCGAACATGAAGCGCCGCTTAATGTTTACGGATACTCCAAGTTTTTGTTCGATCAAATGGCGCGGCGCAGGCTGGTTGAGCGCAGCGCGCAAATTGCCGGCTTGCGCTATTTCAACGTTTACGGTCCCCGCGAGCGCCACAAGGGAAAAATGGCATCCGTTGCATTGCATTTCTTCGACGAATATCGCGCAAACGGAAAGGTCAACCTGTTTTTCCTCAATCACCCCGAGAAATCGGGGATTTTCAACGTTGGCACCGGGACGTCACAGACCTTCAATGAAGTGGCAGTGGCCACGGTCAATGCTTGCCGCGAGAGTGAGCCCCATCTGAGCCTGAAGCAAATGCAAGGACAAAGTATCATTCATTACATCCCTTTCCCGGAAATCCTGCAGGGCAAGTACCAGAATTATACCCAGGCGGATATCGGCGCCTTGCGCAGCGCTGGCTATCACGATCCTTTCCTGAATGTGCAGCAGGGTGTTGCCCGCTATGTCGAGCACTTGCTGAAACAGGCATAAGCGCGCTTCCCAGCCCACTTTGGCATCTTCGACGCAGCATCGGGTATGATAATGGTCGGTGCTTTTTGAAAGAACTGCATGTATAAAACCATCGAGCAATTTGTCGGCGATACCCCGCTGGTTCGATTAAAGCGCATTCCCGGAAAAACCAGCAACACCATCCTGGTCAAGCTGGAGGGCGACAACCCCGCGGGGTCGGTGAAAGACCGCCCGGCGCTTTCCATGATCATGCGCGCCCAGGCGCGCGGTGACATCAAACCGGGAGACACTCTGATCGAGCCGACCAGCGGCAATACCGGCATCGCACTGGCGATGTGTGCGGCGATGATGGGCTACCGCATGATTCTGGTGATGCCCGAACACCTGAGTCTGGAGCGGCGGCAGACCATGCGGGCTTTCGGCGCCGACTTTGTGTTGACCTCGGAAAAGGGTGGTATGGAAGCGGCCCGCGACACCGCTGAGCACATGCGCGATGAAGGGCAGGGCATCATTCTTGATCAGTTCGCCAATCCCGACAACCCGCTTTGCCATTACGAGGGCACCGGCCCTGAAATCTGGCGCGACACTAATGGAAAGATTACCCATTTTGTGAGCAGCATGGGCACCACCGGCACCATCATGGGCTGCTCGCGCTTTTTCAAGGAAAAAAACCCGGCGATCCAAATTATCGGTTGCCAGCCTACGGAAGGTTCGCAAATACCCGGCATACGCAAGTGGCCTGAAGCCTATCTCCCCAAAATTTTTGACCGCAAGCGGGTGGACCGCGTCATTGAGGTGAGCCAGCAGGACGCCGAGGAAATGACGCGCCGGCTCGCCCGCGAAGAAGGCATCTTCGCAGGCATCTCTTCCGGCGGCGCACTGTGGGCGGCGCTGCAGGTTTCAGCGGACGTGGAAAATGCGGTGATCGTGTCCATCGTGTGCGACCGCGGCGACCGTTATTTATCCACCGGCGTATTTCCAGCGTAATCAATGACGCCTGTTCTGGCCTTTGACATCGAGACGGTTCCGGACGTCGAGGGTTTGCGCAGGCTTCACGCGCTGGGCCCGGAGATCGCGGCGAACGACATCGCCGAAATGGCTTTCCAGCGCCGCCGCCAGTCGAGCGGCAGCGATTTTCTGCCGCTGCATCTGCATCGCGTGGTGGCGATCGCCTGCGTCCTGCGCGACCGGGACGGCTTCACGGTCTGGTCTTTAGGCGAGGCAAAGGCCGCGGAAGCTGATTTGATCCGGCGCTTTTTCGACGGCGTCGAAAAATACACTCCGCAGTTGGTGTCCTGGAACGGCGGCGGCTTCGATTTGCCGGTACTGCATTATCGCAGCCTGATTCACGGCATCCCCGCCCCGCGCTACTGGAACCTGGGCGAGGACGACAAGGAGTTCAAGTGGAACAATTACATCAGCCGCTATCATCTGCGCCATCTCGATTTGATGGATTTGCTCGCGCTTTACCAGCCGCGCAATAACGTCCCGCTGGATGAAATGGCCAGACTCATCGGCTTTCCAGGCAAGCTGGGAATGGATGGGTCAAAAGTGTGGGATGCCTACCAGAAAGGCAAAACCGACTCGATCCGCAATTATTGCGAGACTGACGCCGCGAATACTTACCTGCTTTATCTGCGCTTTCAATTGGTGCGCGGAGCGTTCAGCAATGAGCAGTACCGCAGCGAATGCGAACTGGTACGGGCGAACTTGAGCAAGAATTCCGAGCCGCACTGGCGCGAATTCCTGAGCGCATGGCGCACCACCTGATTCCAGGATTTGCGATTGTTTACTGAAGCCGTTATTGAATCCCTGGATCAGGAAGGCCGCGGCATCGCACATGTTGAAGGCAAGGTTGCCTTTATCGAGGATGCGTTGCCGGGCGAAGCGGTCGTTTACTCGGCGTACCGTAAAAAACCGAACTACGAGCTAGGCAGGGCAGAGCGCATCCTGCGCTCAAGCTCCATACGCGTTGTGCCGCGCTGCCGCTATTTTGGCACATGCGGCGGCTGCAGCATGCAGCATCTTGACGCAAAAGCCCAGGTGGCGGCGAAGCAGCGCATACTCGAAGGTAATCTCCGGCACATCGGCAAAGTCAAAGCGGAAATGCTGTTGCCGGCGATCTACGGCCCGGCATGGGAATACCGTCAGCGCGCGCGGCTTGCGGTGCGCTATGTGCCGAAGAAAAGCGGCGTACTGGTGGGCTTTCACGAGAAGCGCAGCAGTTTTGTTGCCGATATGCAAAACTGCGAAATCCTGCCCCTGCGGATTTCAGGGCTGCTGAATCCGTTGCGCGAGCTAATCAATGGCTTGTCGTTGCGCGACCGGATACCGCAGCTGGAATTGGCGATAGGGGAAGTCGCAGATGTGCTGGTGCTGCGCGTCCTGGATGAGCTGAATGATGGCGACAGGGTATCACTCAAGACATTTGCCGACCGTCACCGGGTGCAGTTTTACCTGCAACCGGGAGGGACAGAATCAGCGCATGCTTTTTACCCGGAGAATATGCCGGGGCTTTATTACACGCTGCCTGAGTTCAGCTTGACCATGGCGTTTCATCCTACTGAGTACACTCAGGTCAACCATGCCATGAACCGCATGCTGGTGCGCCGCGCCATGCAGTTGCTTGATCCCGGGCCTGGCGAGAGAATCGCCGATTTGTTCTGTGGTTTGGGAAATTTCACGTTGCCGGCAGCGCGCAGCGGGGCGGTAGTGACGGGTATAGAGGGCGATCCTGAGCTTGCGCGCCGCGCCACGGAAAACGCCGCGCGAAATGGATTATTGGAGGCAGCCGATTTCCATGTCGCAAACCTGTTTGAAGCGACCGAGGCTTCTTTGGCAAGCTACGGCCGCTTTGACAAGATGTTGCTTGACCCGCCGCGCGATGGCGCGGTGGCGGTAGTGAAAGCGCTAAGCGGTAGCGCACCGTCGCGCATCGTCTATATTTCCTGCAATCCGGCGACGCTGGCGCGGGACGCGGCGGTGCTGGTGCACACAAAAAATTACCAGCTCAAGGCGGCGGGAGTCGTTAACATGTTCCCGCACACCTCGCACATCGAATCCATCGCGCTGTTCGAGCAGGCAAAATAAAAAGGCGGGCACATGCCCGCCTTTTACGTGGGTTACCTGCGTTTAGTCCCGCTGACCGGAAAAAGCCAACAGCAGGTTCAGCAGATTAACGAAGATATTATAGATGTCGAGATAGATTTTCAGCGTGGCCATGACATAGTTGGTTTCGCCGCCATGGACGATTTGGCTTATGTCATACAGGATGTAGCCGGAGAAAAGCAATACCGCAATCGCCGAAATCGTCAGGCTTGCCGCCGGTACCTGGAAAAACAAATTGGCGATTGAGGCAATAACCAGAAGAACCAGCCCGACCATCAGAAACTTGCCCATGAAGCTGAAATCCTTCCTGGTGACCGTGGCGATTCCCGCAAGGGTGAAGAAAATCAGTCCGGTTCCTCCGGCGGCCATTCCCACCAATTGCCCGCCGTTTCTGAATTGCAGGGCATATTGCAGCATCGGTCCCAGCCACCAGCCCATCACAAAAGTGAAAACCAGCAGCAATATCACGCCCCAAATGCTGTTGCGCGCGGCACTCACCGCGAACATCAGCCCGAACATTGCCGCCAGCATTAACAGCGGCCCCATGATCGGATATTGCGCGAGAAATGAAAAATTGCTTGCGGTTCCAACCAGCGCGCCGATGACCGTTGGAATCATGGTCAGTCCCAGCATCATGTAGGTATTGCGCAATACCTTATGCTGGGCCAGCGCCAGTTGCGTCGTTTGCGCGCTTAACT
>DATMDB010000080.1:0-3093 GCA_035558075.1 Burkholderiales bacterium | reverse complement strand
CAAGAACCGACCAACTCTTTTCTGAATGAAGTGGAGACCAACATGTGGACACAGATTCCAAAATCTTTTCTTGTTGCATCGCTTCTATTGCTGAACCCAGCGCTGAGCGGAAATACCAGCGCTGCCGAGGAGCCTGTCAAGATCAAGCTCGGCACGCTGGCACCCAAAGGCTCTCTGTACCACCAGGCACTGCAGGAGATGGGCGAGAGTTGGAAGCGGGCGCAAGGCGATGGCGCTACCTTCACGGTGTATGCCGATGGCACTCAAGGGGGAGAGATTGACGTGGTGCGCCGCATGCGCGTAGGCCAGTTAAACGCAGGACTACTGTCTATTGTTGGCTTATCTGAAATCGATAGTACCGTTTCAGCCATGCAAAAAATCCCGCTGATGTACCGTTCTTGGAACGAGTACGAGTATGTATTGGACAAAATGCGCCCCGCGCTGGAAAAACGGCTCCGGGACAAAGGCTTTGTGGTGCTGTTTTGGGTCGAAGCGGGGTGGATAAAGTTTTTTTCCAAGGAACCGGCAGTCCGGCCAAGCGAGTTCAAGCAAATGAAAATCTTTGTCTGGTTTGGAGACGAGGAACAAGTAAAGATTATGAAGCATATTGGCTATCGGCCCGTTGCGCTCGAAACCGCGGATATTTTACCAGCGCTGCAAACAGGAATGATCGATGTCTTGCCACTTACACCCATGTACACCCTTTCTTACCAATTCTATGCTCCGTTGCCACACATGCTGGACTTAAATTGGGCACCGCTGGCAGGTGCAGCAGTAATCACGCGCAAGGCCTGGGATGTAATGTCCCCGGCAGGCCGCGATGCACTAATGAAAGCTGCCGCAAAAGCCGGCGCTGACATCCGCGTTCGCAGCGTGCTGGAGGACCAAGAGTCCATCGAGGTAATGAAGAAACGCGGCTTATGGGTTCACACCCTTACCTCGGAAGCGGACGCTGAATGGCGCCAACTCGCAGAAACGGCTTACCCAATGATTCGCGGCAAAACAGTGCCCGCGGAAACATTTGATGAGGTGAACCGCTTAGTTCAGGAATACCGCAATAAAGAGGCAAGAAAATGATCACTTGGTCGGGTGTCCCACCCAAACAAATTGTCGTCTTGAATGGTGTGCGTTGGCGCTGCTTAGTGGTTAACGGCGAGAACTTCGCCGTTGCGCTCGCACTTACTGCAATGGTAGTTCTGCCGCTAATGGAAATGTTTTTGCGCGCAACCTTACATATCGGCATCGCTGGGGCAACCTCGATTACCCAGCATTTGACACTGATCGTAGGGATGCTGGGCGCTGCGGCCGCAGCTCGCGAGCATCGTCTATTTGCCGTATCCACCCTGCCTCAATTTTTGAGCGGACGGGCGCGCAAGTTGGCGCTACTTGCAAGTAGCTTCTGTGCAGCGATCATTTCAGCATTTCTCTGCGGGGCCAGCATCCAATTCGTGTTGGCCGAAAAGCAGGGAGGCGTGGTCCTTGCCTACGGAATTCCGGTATGGGTGGTCCAGCTTATTCTGCCTTTTGGTTTTGCGGTAATCACGTTCCGTCTATTGGAAAGGATGCGACACTGCGAAATTAGCTGGCGCAGAATTGTTCTGTTGTGCGCCGCGACCATTACTCTTGCGGTTCTGGTTCCGATCAATCCGCAGCATATGGTTCTTCCAGTGATGTGCGGGCTAATTGCCGCTACCCTCCTCGGTGCACCCGTATTTGCGGTAATCGGAGGTGCGGCAGTGATCCTGTTCTGGGGAAATGGTGTTCCCATTGCTTCGATTCCTCTCGATCACTATCGTCTGGTGGTAAATCCGTCGCTGCCCGCCATTCCTCTCTTCACCCTGGCCGGTTATCTTCTTGCAGAAGGCGGCGCCTCACGACGATTGGTACGCGTGCTTACCAGCCTGACCGGCCATCTGCGTGGCGGTCCGGCGATCGTCACTGCACTGGTATGCGCTTTTTTCACTGCAATGACTGGCGCATCGGGAGTGACGATTCTGGCCCTCGGCGGCTTATTGATGCCGATGCTGCTTGCTGCCCGTTATCCTGAGAAAAGTGCCTTAGGTTTGCTGACCGGGGCGGGCTCGCTCGGCCTATTGTTTGCGCCGTGCTTGCCACTCTTACTTTACGCAGTCATTGCCCACATTCCTATTCGGGATATGTTTCTCGGCGGCCTGCTGCCGGGCATGCTGCTTATGGTCGCTACAGCCTGGTGGGGAGCCCGTCAAGAGCACAGTGACGTTACCCGGAAAAAATTCAACTATGGCGAAGCCCGCTGCGCCATTAATGATGCCAAATGGGAACTACTTCTACCGATCGTTGCTTGTGGTGCTTTGTTCAGTGGTCACGCCACACCAGTCGAGGCATCGGCAGTCACGGCGCTTTATGCCCTGATTGTTGAAGTATTCATCTACCGCGACCTGCGTATTACCCGCGACCTTCCACGGGTGATGGCTGAGTGCGGTCTGGTGGTTGGTGGTGTCTTGTTGGTCATGGGGCTTGCGCTGGGCCTCACTAACTATTTAGTCGACGCGGAGTTGCCGGCGCGTGCCACCGAATGGGTCACGGGAACGATTCATTCGCCGTGGCTTTTCCTGTTGGCGCTCAATTGTCTCTTGCTGGTCATTGGTTCCCTCATGGAAGTGTTTTCCGCAATTATCGTTTTAGTTCCATTGCTCGCCCCGCTGGGGGATGCATTCGGGATTGACCCAGTGCATCTCGGAATCATTTTTCTCGCGAATCTTGAACTTGGCTACCTGACACCTCCCATGGGTATGAACCTGTTCTTGGCGTCATACCGATTTGGCAAACCGTTTCCTGAGGTTTGCCGCTCCATCGTACCCATTTTTTTCGTTTTGCTGACCGGGGTTGTTCTTATCACTTACATGCCTTGGCTCACGACGGCATTACTAGGTCGGGCGCATTAATGTCTACGCGCGAACAATTACCGGTCGAGGCCATTGATGAAGTGGATTGTTGTCCAGTGGGTTAACGAGTTTACAGTGGAAGAAGAGGAATATGGAACTTGCTGATTACGTAATTGATCTTATTTTAAGCGTCTTCCTGATTGTTGGCGCATACCAGTTTTACTTCTGG
>DATMDB010000079.1:0-7625 GCA_035558075.1 Burkholderiales bacterium | reverse complement strand
GGCCAAGTCAGCCAAGCCGCTCAGTTTTACCGATAAAGCTGCTGAAAAAGCAGCGCAGCCAATTAGGCACACCTGGGCCTGGTTTGCCGCAGTGCTTCTAATGCTGGCATTGCTTGTGGCGCAAGCTGCTTATTATTACCGGGCGCAGATTGCCGCGTACCATCCCGTTTTCAAACCCTACTTGCAGCGTTATTGCGAGTTTTTGCAATGTACCGTAGGGTTCCCGCAATTTGCCGAGTTGTTGAGCATTGAAGCTTCCGATTTGCAGGCGGATGCAAACCGTTCAGATCTCATCGTACTCACCGCCACTTTGCGTAATCGCGCGCCGTTTGCGCAAGCTTACCCTCTGCTGGAACTCACTTTCACCGATATTCAGGACCAGATGGTGGCGCGCCGCGTGTTCACGGCGGCAGAATATCTCGCAAGCAACGCAAATCCCAGCCTCGGCATGCAGGCTAACAGCGAATTTACCACCAAGCTGTTCATAGACAGCGGCGATCTCAAGCCGATGGGATACCGCCTGTTTCTCTTCTACCCGTGGTCGCCCGGTAGTTGATTCGGGAAAGTCATGGACACCCCCGCGGAGCTGAAATACACCCGGTCTCACGAATGGGCAAGGCAGGAGCGCGATGGCACGGTAACCGTGGGCATCACTCGCCATGCGCAGGGCCTGCTGGGTGATCTGGTATACGTGGAAAATCCGACGGTAGGGCGCAGGCTCGCCGCGGGCGAAGCGTGCGCGGTGGTGGAATCGGTTAAAACAGCTACGGACGTGCACGCTCCCGTTTCCGGAGAAGTGATTGCAGTCAACCATGAGCTCGAAACCGCGCCCGAAAAAATCAACCGGGACGCATATGGGGCTTGGATGTTCAAAATTAAACCCGTAAATTCTGCCGAGTTCGGCACGTTGCTCAGCGGGGACGAATATCAAAAAACGCTGGAAGATGGTAAAACTTGATTGGCAGCCGCCATCGGTTGCGCGCCCGTTAAGTGCAAGGCATACTTGGTGCTGACTTTCAATCGGGAGCATTCATCATGGCAACAGTCACTCTTGCTGGAAATCCGATCAACGTAGCAGGTGTTCTCCCCGCGGTTGGCCAGAAAGCCCCGGATTTCAGGTTGGTCAATAAAGAACTCAAGGACGTGAGTCTCAAAGATTTCGCCGGAAAACGCAAAGTGCTCAACATCGTGCCGAGCCTGGACACGCCTACTTGCGCCCAATCCACTCGCCGCTTCAATGAAGAGGCAAGCAAACTCAATAACACGGTAGTGCTGGTAATTTCCGCCGACTTGCCTTTCGCGCAGTCGCGGTTTTGTGGCGCTGAGGGTTTGAATAACGTGATTACGCTTTCCACTATGCGCGGCGCCGAGTTCATGAAAAATTACGGCGTGGCCATTACCGATCTGCCGCTGGCCGGAGTCACTGCGCGCGCCGTGGTGGTGCTGGATGCCAACGACAAGGTGCTGCACGTGGAACTGGTGCCGGAAATCAAGAATGAGCCCAATTACAACGCGGCTTTGACTGCGCTGAAATAAGACTCAGGAAAGTACTAAACCTGAATTCGGAGCGCACGGGAAGCGAAATGGAAAACCTAAGGCAGGGAGCCGCGCACAAGAGCAAAACCGGCGTAGCGCGCATCTGGAACGCATTTCTTTACTCGGTGGAAGGGTTGTGTGAAGCATTCAAGCACGAAACCGCATTTCGGCAGGAAATCCTGCTTGCTGTAATTTTGATACCGGCAACGTTGCTGCTTCCCGCAAGCGGCGCCGGCAAGGCGCTGCTGCTGGCAAGCGTGTTATTGGTGCTCATTGTCGAGCTCATCAATTCGGCGATTGAAGCGGTGGTAGACCGGATTTCCCTGGAGCATCATCCCCTGGCCAAGCGCGCCAAGGACTTTGGCAGCGCCGCAGTGTTTTTGAGCCTGATAAACGTCCCCTTGGTCTGGGTGTTGGTTTTGTTTGCCTAGACTTTGCCCGGTTGTTTTCAAAAATCTGTGAGGTAAGCGTGCGCACGTTGATTTGCGGCTCGATCGCCTACGACACCATCATGGTGTTCAAGGATTATTTCAAGAATCACATTCTGCCCGAGCAGATTCATATCCTGAACGTGGCGTTCCTCGTGCCGGACATGCGCCGCGAGTTCGGTGGCTGCGCAGGCAATATCGCCTATAACCTGCGGCTGATGGGCAGTGATCAGCTCATCATGGCAACCGTCGGCGAGGATTACCAACCTTATGCCTACCGACTTAAAAAATTAAACCTTTCCCAGAAGTATATTCGGCAGGTGCCTGACACCTTCACTGCTCAGGCATTCATTACAAACGATTTGGATGACAATCAGATTACCGCGTTTCATCCGGGAGCGATGAATTATTCGCATTACAACCATATCAAAGATGCCGGTGAAGTGGGCCTTGGTATCATATCGCCCGATGGCCGCGAAGGCATGCTGCAACACGCCAGAGAATTCCACGAGCAAGGCGTCCCGTTTGTTTTCGACCCGGGGCAGGGCTTGCCGATGTTTAGCAGCGAGGAATTGCTGAATTTCATGCAGCAGGCGGATTTTGTCACGTTAAACGATTATGAAGCGCAGCTTTTACAGGAGAAAACCGGCAAAAAGATTGAGGAACTCGCAAAACTTGTGAAAGCTTTGGTTGTCACATTGGGTGCACGCGGCTCTATGATCTACGCAGGCGGTAAACGCATAGACATCCCGTGCGTTAAAGCAAAAGCGGTAGTGGACCCTACCGGATGCGGTGATGCCTACCGCGCCGGTTTGTTGTATGGTATCTCGCAGGGAATGGATTGGGAAACCGCCGGGCGGCTTGCTTCGCTCATGGGCGCCATTAAAATCGCGCATCGCGGCGGCCAGAACCACGATTTAAGCCGCGCCGAAATCGGCGTACAGTACCACCAACATTTTGGAGCTCGTATCTGGTAGAGTTAGGAGGCCATGGTGAAAAGCTCATCATTATTATTAGCCTTGCTCGCGGCTAGTCTCGTTCTCAACGGCTGCGCGTCAAGCATGTCAGGCCGCGCTTATTCGCGCGGCCAGGCGCGTCAGGAGCAAGTGGTCAGGTATGGCAAAGTGGAAAGCGTGCGTCCGGTACAAATTGAAGGCACCAAAACCCCCATCGGCACGGTAGCCGGCGGCGCAGTAGGCGGGGTCGCTGGCAGCACTATCGGCGGCGGCAGGGGGAGCGCGGTCGGTGCGATTTTGGGTGTCGTGGCGGGCGGTATTGCCGGCTCGGCGGTCGAGGAAGCGGTGACGCGCAGGGACGGCTTGGAAATTATTGTCAAGCTGGACAGCGGGAATACCATCGCAATTACCCAGGAAGCGGACGAAAATTTCTTGCCCGGCGAGCGGGTACATGTGATTTCCGGAGGCGGCGTCTCGCGGGTTGCGCACTAAGGAACCTCTGTTTAAGTCTCGCGTGGCCGCGACGGCGGCTTTGCGGGATGCCATGCAAGGAGCGAGGAGGAAATTGTGGTCACCCCCACTATGACGACAAGCGACGCTGCAGGGCGCCCGCTAAGCCCCGTCCCATGGGGGTTGCGGCCTGATTCGGCGCTGGCTTTGTCGCGCGGCTCGGCCGTAGCCCGAACTACTGTTCCTTCGCCGCGCTTCGCGCCATCATCCGAATCGGGCCGCAACGCGGTTCACGAAAGACTTAATCAGAGGTTCCATAGCCTTGCAGGCGAAGCTCCGTGGCTGCCGCTGTAACGGCGCGCTTGTCATTTATAGATAAGTGGAACTAAATGAGCCGCAATCAAACCGCTTATTTGACACGCTGCTACCGCTTCTGCCGGCTGTTTGTGCATGTTGCCTACGTCGTGCTGCTTATGGCTTCCTTTTACCCCCGATATAACAAAACGCGGCAGGCGCTTTTCCTCAAGCGCTGGTCATTGAAGCTGCTGGAAATTCTTAATGTACGGCTCGTGGTGAAAGGTGATCTGCCCGCAGCCATGCCCGCCAATTCCATGCTGGCCGCCAATCATGTTTCCTGGCTGGATATCTTTATACTTTACACGCGGTATTACGCGCGTTTTGTCGCCAAGGCGGAGATGCGCAAATGGCCGGTCATCGGCTGGCTGTGTGTGAAAGTTGACACGCTGTTTATCAAAAGGGTGAGGCGCAGCGATACCGCGCGCATCAACCAGACCATCACTCATGCGTTGCGCGGCGGTGATTGCATCGCGATTTTCCCCGAAGGCACGACCGCCGACGGCACTTATCTTGAGGCGTTTCATACTTCGCTTTTGGAACCTGCGGTGATGTCGCAGAGTATGCTTTATCCGGTGGCGCTCCGTTTTTGCGACCGCTACGGCGCGGTCAACACCGAAGTGGCTTATGCGGACGAGACGACATTAATGGGCTCGCTAATAAAAATTCTGGCGCAGCAGGAGATACGCGCGGAATTGATATTTGCCAAGCCTATTCCATCTAAGGGAAAAAACCGCAGGGAACTCGCGCGCGCGGCCGAAGCGGTTATTGCCAGCCTGTTGAACCTTTCTGTTCATCGCAGGAAACCTGGAACACCCGGCGATTTTCCAGACACACAGCAGACAGATTTCCTCCCCACAAACAGCCCGTATCCAGCGCCAGAACATCATCCCGAAGTAAAAGACCCAGCGCTGACCAATGTCCGCAAATAATCGTGGCGTCGCGGTTCACACGTCCGGGCACGTCGTACCACGGCAGATAGCCGTGCGGCGCGTTTTCCGGCTTTCCTTTGTGAGCGAATTCCATCACTCCCTGTTCCGTGCACACGCGCAGCCGCGTCATGGCGTTGATAATCACCCGCAACCGGTCAATGCCCGTTAAATCATCGCGCCATTGAGGAGGATGGTTGCCATACATTCGCTCAACCAGCTCGCGGTAATTTTCTCCGCGCAGCGCGTCTTCCACTTCCCGTGCCAGCGACAGCGCTTTTTCCACCGACCAGGAGGGCAGCAGGCCCGCATGCACCATTACAAAACCTCCGTCTGCGTACATCATGCGCTGGCAGCGCAGCCAATCCAGAAGTTCCTTTCGATCCGGCGCCTCCAATACCTCTTGTAAAGTGTCGTTTTTGAGCGGCTTGGCGCAGTCTTCAGCGACCATCAGCAAATGCAGATCGTGATTGCCAAGCACGGCGACAGCACGGTCACCTAGGTTTTTCACGAAGCGCAGTATGGCCAGCGAATCCGGCCCGCGGTTGACCAAATCGCCGACAAACCACAGTCGGTCACGGGCGGCATCAAAGCGGATTTTGTCAAGCAGCCGCTGCAACGCACTGAAGCAGCCTTGAACGTCACCAATTGCGTAAGTCGCCATTTATAGAATGAGACGAGATGATGAAATAAAAAAGGCGCAGATCTAATTCTGCGCCTTTCGCATGCTCATGATAATTCATTTCGCCTGGCTGACGATATAATCCACTGCGGCTTTCACATCGGCATCGGCAAGCGTAGCGTTGCCGCCTTTGGGAGGCATGGCATTTTTGCCACCGATTGCGCTTTTGTAGAGACTTTCAACGCCGCTTTGAAGCCGCGGCTTCCAAGCGGCTAGGTCGCCGAACTTTGGCGCATTGGCTGCGCCCGGCACATGGCACACTGCGCAGTTCGCTTCAAACACGGTCTTGCCGGTGCCGGCTATTAACGTTGCCGCCGCAGGCTGAACGGCCGCTTCTTTGAGTTTCACGCCGGACTGGTTGGCCATATACCGAACGGCGCGTGCTATTTCATTATCCGAGAGCGCGGCATTGCCGCCGCGCGCGGGCATCTGGCGGATGCCGTTGATTGCGTTTTTCATCAGCGTGGCTTCGCCGTTCTTGAGGCGCGCCGCCCAGGCTTTTTTGTCACCGATCTTGGGCGCGTTTAACACGCCGGTCGCATGACACGCGGCGCACACCGCCTTGACCACTTCTTCGCCGCTACTTTCCACTTTCACCGCGCTGGCGTCATCAGCCATCACCACTTCACCCACGGGTTTCAAACGCTTCGCTACCGCTTCTGGTGACATCGCGGGGTCGTCCTTGCTGATGCCACCCAGACTGCTGACAACCAATTGCGATATCAGGACAATGGAGATGATGGGAACCAGGAAGCCGGCCAAAACCGCTATGATGAATTGTTTCGGGGTCTTGATTAACGAGGTGTACTCATCGCCCATGGAAAATCCCTCGAAGATAACTTAAAAAAATATTAATTATAGCGGGAATTCAAATACGGTCATAGACGCTTTCACGGGAAAAACGCTAAACTGTCAAAGTACAAATATCTGGCCGAATATGCGCCCTTAGCTCAGTGGATAGAGTGTTGGCCTCCGAAGCCAAAAGTCACTGGTTCGAATCCAGTAGGGCGCGCCAATCGTTCAACAGTTTAGCTATTACGCTGCGCCTTTCTCTTTTTCGGGGCGGCGTGAGGGGCTCATGGTGCAGAAGAAGCACAAACCCAGAGGACGGCCGTTTCTGGGTGACGGCTCGTGCATTCGGATGCGACCGACGCATGCGAATCACGTCTGGAGCTACGACTTCGTCACTTTTGCTACCCATGACCGCAAGCTGTTTCGCATCCTGGTGATCCTTGACGAATTCACCCGCTAGTGTCTGGCCTTGGTGGTGGCGCGCTCGATCACAGCAGATGATGTGTTGGAAGTCCTGGCGGTGCTCATGATCCAGCGCGGTGTGCCCAACTATATTCGGTCTGACAACGGACCAGAATTTACTGCCAAGGCGCTACGTATATGGCTCACGGCAGTGGGCGCCAGGACGCTTTATATCGAGCCCGGCAGCCCGTGAGAAAATGGCTACTGCGAATCGTTCAACGGTAAATTCCGCAGTCAGTTACTCGACGGAGAAATCTTCTTCAGATTGAAGGAGGCGAAGGTCGTGATTGAACAATGGCGCGTTCACTACAACACGGTAAGGCCCCACAGCAGCTTGGGCTATCGTCCGCCTGCATTGCTCACCATGACAGCTTCAGGCTCCGTTCAGACCGGGCCATCGTGCGGCTCTCGGACTTACACCAACGGAAAGGAGCAACCCTATCGAGCAGCCAACGAACCGCAAAAACCAGTAAACTGTTTCACATCAACTGGTATAGAAACTCGCGGCTAGTCATCATTGCATGAACCATCCGTGACTGACTACCACGGACTGCCCGGTAAGTGCATTGGTAGGAAAAGAAGCCAAAAAGAGGGCAACCTCCGCGACATCCTGAGTCGTGGTGAATTCTCCGTCGACTGTCTCCTTCAGCATGACGTTCTTAACCACCTCCTCCTCGCTGATTCCGAGCGACTTCGCCTGCTCGGGGATCTGCTTGTCCACCAGGGGCGTACGCACGAAGCCGGGGCAGATCACGTTGGCCCGCACGCCATGCTTCGCTCCTTCCTTCGCAACCACTTTCGCCAATCCGATCAGCCCATGCTTTGCGGTTACGTAGGGTGCCTTGAGGACCGATGCTTCCTTGGAATGCACCGAGCCCATATAGATGATGCTGCCGCCGCGGCCAGAGGCGAACATGTGCGGCAGGCACGCACGCGTGGTGAGAAACGCGCCGTCCAAATGAATTGCAAGCATCTTCTTCCACTCGCTGAAAGGGAACTCCTCGAGCGGATGGACGATCTGGATGCCGGCATTGCT
>DATMDB010000078.1:0-3418 GCA_035558075.1 Burkholderiales bacterium | reverse complement strand
CTGCCGCGACACGGTCAGCGAAGCTTGGGGTGCGGGAGCGGCAGCATGAGCGCCCCATTTTACAATGTTTCTTGCAGCAGCTTGCGCCCCTTCCCGCACCACGCTGCGCGAGACCGAGTCCGGGGCGCCTTTCCCGGCAGTCTGCTTTGTCGCTCGGCTTGTCAAGGGGAATGGCCATTGGCTGCGCCTCGCTTCGCGCATCCCATCGAGGACAAGCCACCGTCGCAACCGCGTGGGACTTAATCAGAGGTTCCTTAATTAAGTTGATTCGCAAGCCGCAGCCCTGGCCGTCAACGCCGTAAGGACACAAAATGGTTAAATTACACACCAACTTCGGCATTATCACGCTGCAACTGGATGCCGAAAAAGCTCCGCTTTCGGTGGCCAATTTTCTCAAGTATGCGAAGGGCGGCTTTTATGGCAACACGCTATTTCATCGCGTGATTGACGGCTTCATGATCCAAGGCGGCGGATTCGAGCCCGGAATGAAGCAAAAAGCGACGTTGCCGCAAATTCAAAACGAGGCGGACAATGGGCTTAAAAACGAAGTCTATACCGTAGCCATGGCGCGCACTTCCGATCCTCATTCCGCCACCAGCCAGTTTTTCATCAACGTCGCCGACAACGCGTTCCTGAACTTCAGCGCGCTCACCCCGCAGGGTTACGGTTATTGCGTGTTCGGCCGAGTGGTGCAAGGAACCGATGTGGTGGACAAAATCAAAAAAGTTAAAACTGGAAATCGCTCCGGTCAGCCGGACGTGCCACTGCAAGAGGTTGTTATCCAAAGCGTCGAGGTAGTTTGAAAGCCGATTCGGGATCGATTTAACCCTTTTCCGCGATTCCGGCAAGTGTGCACGAATCCTGAGTCCTGATGAAACCCACTTTATTCATTTCCGATCTTCATCTGTGCGTGAGTCGCCCTCACATCAACCACGTTTTTTTCACTTTCATGGAGCGCATCGCAGCCAAGGCGCAAGCGCTGTATGTTTTGGGCGATCTGTTTGAATACTGGGCCGGCGATGATGATCTCGAAGACACTTTCAACGCGCAGGTGATTTCTGCTTTCCGCAATCTGACCGAGCAGCAGGTGGTGCTTTACATCATGCACGGCAACCGCGACTTTCTGATGGGTGAGGCCTTCGCTCGCGCCTGCAACGCGCAGCTTGTTCCCGATCCAACCCTGATTGATCTCTACGGCACACCCACCTTGTTGATGCACGGCGACACGCTTTGCACCGACGATACCGCTTACCAGGCGTTCCGTACCCAAGTGAGAAACCCGGCTTGGCAGAAAACCTTCCTCGCACAGCCGCTTGCCGAGCGCAAGACGGCAATTGAAAAAATACGCGCGCAAAGCGAACAGGAAAAGGGGCAGAAATCCGAAGCCATCATGGACGTAGCCCCTGTTGCAGTGGAAAAAATCCTGCGCGAATACCATTACCCGCGCCTGATACACGGCCATACCCACCGCCCGGCCAAGCATTTGCATCCACTGGACGGCAAGACCTGTGAACGCTGGGTGTTAAGCGACTGGTACAAGCACGGCGAGTATTTGCGCTGTGACAAGTCCGGTTGCAGCGCCATCAAGCTGTAAAGCAGCTGTTTGCCGACGCAGTGAAAAAACGCAGCATGAGTTGAGCAGTTTGCCGTGGTTCTGAGTGGCCGTCGCGGCCACGCGGGACTTAATCAGAGGTTCCCTAAATGCTCTTCAAACCGCGCTCGAGATCGGCCTTTACATCTGAAAGCGCTTCCAATCCCACCGCAATCCTTAGCAATCCATCCACCACCCCCGCCGCGTTGCGCGCTTCCTGGGAAATGCGCCCATGCGTCGTGGAGGCGGGATGGGTAATCGTACTTTTCACATCACCGAGATTGGCGGTGATTGAAATCATGCGGGTTGCATCCACCACCCGCCACGCCGCCGGCTTGCCGCCTTTCACCGTAAAGGAGACGATGCCGCCGCCCGTTTTTTGTTGCTGCAACGCCAAGCGGTGCTGGGGATGCGATGGCAACCCCGGGTAATACACCTTCTCTATCACAGGCTTTTTTTCCAGCCAGCGCGCAAGTTCCAAGGCATTCGCCGAGTGCGCATCCATTCTGATTTTCAAGGTCTCCATGCCTTTTAACAGCACCCAGGCATTAAACGCGCTTAAAGTCGGCCCGGCGGTGCGCAGAAAACCGAATACGCCTTCCATGATGACATCGCGTTTCCCCAGCACCGCGCCGCCCAGCACCCTGCCCTGCCCGTCGATATACTTGGTGGCGGAATGGATGATGATGTCGGCGCCGAAATCCAGCGGCCGCTGCAGCACCGGGGTGCAGAAACAGTTGTCCACCACCAGCCACGCGCCGGCCTTCTTCGCAACCCGGCTCAATGCCGCAATATCGGATATTTCGGTGAGCGGATTGGAAGGCGTTTCCAGGAACAGCATTTTGGTTCTGGGTTTTACCGCCGCTTGCCAGGCATCCACATCGGTCGCCGAAACAAAAGTGGTTTCCACGCCGAAACGCGGGAAAATGTTGGTGAAGAGCTGCACGGTGGCGCCGAAGATGCCATGTGAAGCGATGATGTGATCGCCGCCTTTGAGCAAGCCCATGACGCAGGCGAGTATTGCCGACATGCCGGAAGTGGTTGCGACACAGGCCTCCGCCCCTTCCAGCGCGGCGAGCCGCTCCTGGAACGCGGTGACGGTGGGGTTGGTGAAACGCGAATAGATATTGCCGGGCTCGTCGCCCGCAAAGCGCGCCGCCGCCTGCGCCGCGTTTTCAAATACGAAGCTCGAAGTCAGGTAAAGCGCTTCAGAGTGCTCGTTGAACTGGCTGCGGTGTGTGCCGGCGCGCAGCGCCAAGGTTTCCAATTGGTAATCGTCAGACATAGTTCATCCCCTGAAAAACAAAAACCCGGTCGCCTGCGCGGACCGGGTTGGCCTCGCTTTAGCGGCATTTGTAATGCGCCCGCAAGCTGATATCAAATCGGCGCAATTATTAAGTTACTCTGCCGGAACTTAATTGTCAATCCACGGTGAGCAGATTCAAATCGAGCTGGTTGCTGGATGCGGCCTCTTCTTTCTGCCGGCGCGCGCCATCCCGGCGCTGCGCTTCGATGTGGGCCAGGTATTCCGGAGAAATATCGCCGGTGACGTATTCGCCGCTGAAACACGAGGTTTCGAACTGGGTAATCTTGGGATTCACCTGCTGCGCAGCGTGCACCAGCGCGTCTAAATCCTGGTAAATCAGCTTGTCCGCGCCGATTTCACGGGCGATTTCGTCATCGCTGCGGCCGTTGGCAAGCAATTCCTGGCGCGTTGGCATGTCAATGCCGTAAACATTGGGAAAACGCACCGGCGGCGCGGCAGAGGCAAAATACACCTTGCGTGCGCCTGCCTCGCGCGCCATCTGCACGATTTCGCGGCTGGTG
>DATMDB010000077.1:0-5131 GCA_035558075.1 Burkholderiales bacterium | reverse complement strand
GCCGCGATAAGATTTGTACGAGCGCCCCTGGAACAATTCGATTTCTCCCGGCGCTTCCTCGGTACCCGCAAATAAGCCGCCCAGCATCACCACATGCGCACCCGCAGCGATGGCTTTGGCAATATCACCTGAATAACGTATGCCGCCATCCGCAATTACCGGAATTTCGCTGTTCTTGAGCGCTTGCGCCACGTTCTGAATCGCGGTGACTTGCGGCACGCCGATACCTGCGACGATGCGCGTGGTACAAATCGAGCCTGGCCCGATTCCAACTTTCACGCCATCTGCGCCGTGATCCACCATGGCCTTGGCGGCTTCCGCAGTGGCGATGTTGCCGCCGACGACCTGGATTCCCGGAAAGTTTTTTTTCACCCATTTCACGCGGTCCAGCACGCCCTGCGCATGGCCGTGAGCGGTGTCCACCACGATCACGTCAGCTCCCGCCTCGACGAGGCATTCGACCCGCTCTTCCGCATCTTCGCCCACACCCACCGCCGCGCCCACCCGCAGCCTGCCGAGTTCATCCTTGCACGCGCTCGGGTGTTCGGTGGATTTAAGGATATCCTTGACCGTGATCAGCCCTTTCAGCTCGAAATCGTCGTTTATCACCAGCACGCGCTCCAAGCGGTATTTGTGCATCAGTTTCAGCGCCTCCGCGCGGCTCGCGCCTTCTTTCACGGTCACCAGCCGTTCGCGTGGGGTCATGATGTTTTTGATCGGCTGGTCGAGGTTGGTCTCAAAGCGCAAATCGCGGTTGGTAACGATACCGACGACGCGCGCGCCGTCGACCACCGGCAAACCTGAAATTTTGTGCTGCTGCGTGAGATTCACCACGTCACGCACTTTCATATTTTGGGAAATAGTGATCGGATCTTTCACCACCCCGCTCTCAAAACGCTTGACCTTGGCCACTTCCATGGCTTGCGCCTTGGGTTGCATGTTTTTATGAATGATGCCGACGCCGCCTTCTTGCGCCACGGCAATGGCAAGCCGCGCTTCGGTCACGGTGTCCATGGCTGCAGAGATCAGAGGGATATTGAGAGTAATGGCGCGGGTGAGTTGCGTGGAGAGGCTTACGTCGCGCGGCAGTACTGTGGAGTGGGCGGGGACCAGCAGAACATCGTCAAAGGTTAATGCTTTTTGAACTACTCGCATATTTTGTTCCTTTGCAAAATACTATTATACGCAACATGCGTCAGTCGGTAAATACGACGCGGAACGGGTTGGCAACGCCCTGCCGGATCAACCAATCCTAATGTATGGCCGTTAATTTCACACTACTATTTACCAGCTGATTGGCATACACTTAAGAAACTTGTTTTAGGAGCCGCATCATGCTGCGTATAGTGAGCTTAATTGTCTTGGCGTTGTTCGCCACTACAAGCGCGTACTGCGAAGTCTATAAATGGATTGACCCTGATGGCACGGTCCATTATTCCGATCAGCCGTCTCCGGACGCCGTCCAAGAACAAACTCTGGGCATCAAATCCGGAACGAGCGGTTCCGAGGCTCCCGGCACGGAGAAGGCCGCGCCCAAATCAGCCGGTCCGAAAACCTACATCGAACAAGGCGCGGAATTCCGCAAACGCCAAGTGGAAGCCGAGGCAAAACGCGCAAAAGAAGAAAAAGCGCTGGCCGAAGCCAAGGAAGCCCAGCAAAACTGCGAACGCGCACGCAGCAGTCTGCAGTCCATGCAGACAGGACAGCGCGTCACCGTATATAACGAAAAAGGCGAGCGCACATACCTCGATGACAATGCGCGCGGACAGGAAATCGCGAATACGCAAAAAGCCGTAGATTTCTGGTGCAACCCGAAAAAATAACCCGTATTATTTCCTGCCTCTTCTAGCTGCCTGCGCCCGCCGCCGGCGGGCCTCTTTGGGATCCGCAATCAATGCACGGTAGATTTCCAGCCGGTCCCGGTCGCGCAACAATGTATCTGTCCTTGCCAGCTTGCCGAAAATACCCACTTTATTCAGGGCCAGATCAATTTCCGGAAACTGGTGCAGAATGCCAGACTGTTTTATCGCCTCGCCAATCGTAGTGCCACTCTTCACTTCCAACTGCAAAACAGTTTGGCCGCGCGCAGCAGCATAGGCCACTTCGATGGTGATATCTTTGCTCATTCAACCGTAAATCTTTTCGGCACGCTTGATAAATCCATCCACAAAACTGTCGGCGATATGCCTGAATGCGGGGCCCAGCAGTTTTTCCAGCAGCTTGCTGGAAAATTCATAATGCAGGCGAAATTCGATCTTGCAGCCCGCTTCTCCGAGTTCAATAAAACGCCAGCTCCCTTCAAGGTGACGGAACGGGCCGCTTATCAGCCGCATTTCGATTAAATGTGGTGGATGCTTGGTATTTTCGGTAGTAAAGCTTTGCTTGAGATAACGGTAATTGAGATGAATGGTGGCCAAAGTGATTTTTTCCCCGCGCTGGCTGATCGACGCACCGGCACACCACGGCAGAAACTCAGGATATTCCTCTACCCTGTCCACCAGTGAAAACATTTGCTGCGCGGTATATCCCACCAGCGCCGACCTATCCACCTGGGTCATGGCACTCCAAAAACTGATAAAATCAACGGATTTTAACAGTGTCCGCGCCTCATGAGCATTGTTCAGAACAAAAAAGCCTTCCACGATTACTTCATTGAAGAAAAGTACGAGACAGGAATCGTGCTTGAAGGCTGGGAAGTCAAGGCCATCCGCGCCGGCCGCTGCCAGATCAAGGAAGCCTATGTGGTGGTGCGCAAGGGCGAGATTTTCGTCACCGGCTGCCATATCAGCCCGCTGGCGACCGCATCAACTCATATTACGCCCGACCCCACACGCACCCGCAAATTGTTGCTGCGCGCCGACGAAATAAATAAGCTGATCGGCAAAGTGGAACGCGCGGGCTATACCATGGTGCCGCTGGATGTTCATTACACCCGCGGCAAAATAAAGCTGGAGATTGGGCTCGCCAAAGGCAAGAAGCAGCACGACAAGCGCGAAGCCGAAAAAGAACGCGAATGGCAGCGCCAAAAACAGCGCCTGCTGCGCGCCAAGAAAGGATGAATCATTAATATGAGGTATTTGGGGTGGATGATGGGATTCGAACCCACAATAACCGGAATCACAACTGGACCATAGGATTAGGGTATTTTATTAATCAGTGCCTTGCAATGCTCGCCATTTCTAAAATTAATACCAGACAGCCTTAAAAAGTTTCAAAAAGCTTACATATGGTTACGTGATGGTTACGTTAAGTCATATTTTCTGCCGACTTGGACTGGAAAAAACTTGTTGTCGCAAATCCAAACCGCCGACCAATGAATGAAAAGTTGAAGTTTATTCTCTAACTTTTTGATTATTGGAGCGCCCTCCCTGGCACAGTACCGCTAACACACGCTAATTCCCACGCTTTCCGCTTCCTTTAGGTTTAACTAAATTCTTTTGTAGAGTTTTCGTGTCACAAAAACTGGTACAGTTATATCGGTGAACGGTACACAACCTGAGAGAGGCAGGTAGTCGATGGGCACCCCACTGCGCGTTTTGATCGTCGAGAACTCAGAAGACGACGCATCGCTGCTAGTACGGGAATTGCGCAGTGGCGGTTACGACCCGATATTTGCAAGGGTGGACACTGCTGCGACGATGCAAGAGATGCTTCGTACGCAGGAATGGGATTGTGTAATTTCCGACATTTCAATGCCGTCCTTCAGCGCGACTGCTGCTCTGGAGCTCCTGAAAACCAGCGGGATTGACCTGCCTTTTATCGTGGTCTTGGGGAGGACAGTAGGCGAACATTCCGTTGTGGCAACGATGAGATCCGGGGTTCACGATTTGTTGATCAAGCAAGATCTCACTCGGTTAATCCCTGTAGTAGAGCGTGAACTCCGCGAGGCCACCGTGCGCAGGGAGCGGGAGCGTATACCGAAATCCCTATTAGCAAGCGAACAGCGCTACCGCACGTTGGCAGAAATGGCATCAGACGGATTTTTCATTCAGCGTGACGGCAAATTCGTCTTTGTGAATAGCGCCGGGCTAGGGATTTTAGGTGCCACCAGCGCAGAACAAGTTATTGGTAAGCCGGTGTATGACTTCATCCATCCTGAATTTCGGGAGATATTCAAGGAGCACATCCGCCGGCTTGAGGAGGAAGGAAAGCAAGTACCGCTTGTTGAAGAAAAAATTCTCCGCCTTAACGGATCAACGGTAGAGGTGGAGATGACGGCGGTACCTTTTGTCTTTCAGGGCAACCCGGCAGCCCATGTGGTCATGCGCGATATCACCGAGAGCACGTTGACGGAAAGACGCTTGGTGCATGAGCATGCGGTAACGGGGGTTTTGGCGGAATCCCCTTCGCTTAGCCAAGGGACCCCAGAAGAAAAGCTAAACAGCATCCTGGGATCCATTGACAATGTCATCTGGTCCATTTTGACGTCGACTTATGAGACCCTCTACGTTAACCCTGCGGTAGAAAAGCTGTACGGACTCCCAGCGGCAGAATTCTACAAGAACAAGGACCTCTGGCTCGCTATGGTGCATCCCGACGACCGTAAGATCGTTGCGGGGATGCTGCCGCAATTGATCAAAGAGGAAGTGCTGACCCTGGAGTACCGCATCATCCGTTCTGACGGTGAAGAGCGCTGGCTGGAGGATCGCGCGCGCGCGGTTCTGGGTACAGATGGACGTGCGGTTAGGTTTGATGGCGTAAAAATCGACATCACCGAACGCAAAAAGCGCGAGCATCAAATTGAATATCTCGCGACCCATGATGATCTCACGGGTCTTCCCAGCCGTAACCTGCTCACTGACCGCCTCGCCCAGGAAATAACCCGTGCACGGCGCACAGGGCGGTCATTCGCCTTGCTCTTCATTGACCTTGATCACTTCAAGTTAGTAAATGACAGCTACGGCCACCCTTTGGGGGATTCATTGCTTAAAACGGTGGCAGAGGAAATCAGAAAATTGGTGCGGGAAGGCGACACCGTGGTGCGGCTCGGGGGAGACGAATTCGTTATCCTGCTCTCGTCGCTCAGAAATCCGGAAGACACTGTGTGGGTCACGCGCAAAATACTGGAACTGTTTTCGCGTCCACTCACGGTGGAAAACCGCGAACTAGGCATAACGGCCAGCATCGGCGC
>DATMDB010000076.1:0-2050 GCA_035558075.1 Burkholderiales bacterium | reverse complement strand
GCGCCGTTTGCCCCCTGCTGGATGAAACTCTGAATCTCGTCGGTTATATGCGGAATCACCTGCACCGTGCCGCCAAGATAATCGCCGCGCCGCTCTTTTTTAATGACGCTTTCGTAAATCTGGCCGGTGGTAAAATTATTGCGCTTGCTCATCTTGGCATTGACGAATCGCTCATAGTGGCCGAGATCCAGATCGGTTTCTGCGCCATCCTCGGTGACAAACACTTCCCCGTGCTGGAACGGGCTCATGGTGCCCGGGTCCACGTTGATGTATGGGTCGAGCTTGAGGAGGGTGACTTTGATGCCGCGGGATTCGAGGATGGCTGCGAGGGAGGCGGCGGCGATCCCTTTACCCAGGGAGGAAACCACGCCACCAGTTACAAAAATATACTTGGTCATGTAACGGCCAGTAAGTTATGTGCAACATGATAGCGCAAAAAGCAATAGGCAACAATTAATCATGCCCGCTCTGAAAGCCAAGATGTATTGGCTTTGTTAGATTAAAATGGTGTATTCTCGGTTTGGGTTCCGCACCTTCCCATGCATGCAGACTGGCAACAGCATTTACATAGCGCAGGCGCAAGAATTGAAAACCACGCAGTCAGCCACTTTGGTAACCCGCGGGCGGAACTTCACGCCGCCCAAACGGGTACTATACTCTGCGATCTGTCGCATTTCGGTTTGCTGTGTTTTTCCGGGGAAGACAGCCGGGCTTTTCTGCACAGCCAGCTTTCCAGCGACGTCCTGAAACTCACCGCGGCAACAGCCCAATACAGCAGTTACTGCACTCCCAAAGGGCGCGTACTCGCGAGTTTCCTGCTATGGCAATCAGGTGAAGGCTATTTCGCTCAGCTTCACGGCAGTTTGCGCGAGAGCATGCAAAACCGGCTCGCAAAATTCGTGTTGCGCTCCAAAGTAAAAATAATCGATGCAAGCGGAACCCACGTATCCCTGGGCCTCGCCGGAAACAACTCCGAAATGCTTGCGATAGAATGCTTCAGCGACATTCCGCATCCTGTTCTGGGAGTAGCACACCACGAAGCAGCTACACTGATCCGCTTATCGCCCGACCGCTTTCAAATCATCTGCACTGCCCAGCAAGCTCCTGCGTTCTGGGAAAAGCTAAGCCGCGGCGCCACAATGGTGGGAAATCGGTGCTGGGACTGGCTCAACATTCGTGGCGGGATCCCGGTTGTCGCGCCGGCGACCCAGGAGCAATTCGTGCCACAGATGCTGAATATGGAAATCATCGGCGCAGTCAACTTCAACAAAGGCTGTTATCCCGGACAGGAAATCATCGCGCGCACTCAGCACCTGGGGATGCTCAAGCGACGCATGTATCTCGCCAATATCATCAGCGACAATTCTCCCCAGCCTGGAGAGGAGCTATTCAGCGACGCTGCGCAAGACCAGGCAAGCGGCATGATCGTCAACGCCGCAGCTTCGCCTGAAGGCGGGTATGATGTCCTGGCTGTGATTCAAATTGCGATCGCCCGAACCGAAGACATCCATTGGAAATCTCCGGATGGCGCTACTTTGAGATTGCTGCCTCTTCCTTATCCCGTGTGACGCCTCTTAATTTCTACTTTTACCGGTGTGCCTGGCACTGTTCGCGCATAAAGTAATCTCCCGTTACCCGCTGCTGTTCCTGGCGAACCGCGATGAATTCTATGATCGCCCGACAGCTGCAGCGGATTTCTGGAAGGACACACCTTCAGTGCTCGGCGGGCGCGATTTGCGCATGGGGGGCACCTGGCTTGGTGTGACACGCAACGCACGCTTTGCAGCAGTAACCAATTTCAGGAAAGGTTTTACGCAGAAAAAAAACGCCCCTTCACGCGGCAGGCTGGTCAGCGATTTCCTGCAGGGAAATGAAAAGGCCAAAGATTATTTGCACCAGCTTGAGCGGCGTTCAGACGACTACGACGGCTTCAATCTGTTGCTCGGAGAGGCAGGTGAAATTTACTACTACGCAAATCATGGTGGCGAACTGAAACAGCTTGCGCCCGGTTTTTACGGCTTGAGCAACCACTTGCTGGATACACCCTGGC
>DATMDB010000075.1:0-2362 GCA_035558075.1 Burkholderiales bacterium | reverse complement strand
CGAGGAGGAAGCCGCGACGTATAAGCAGGCGCCGGGCACTTTCACGCCATGGGAGCCGTTGCCGGACGGTAGCGAGCTCCTGTTTTACGAAGGGCTGCACGGCGGAGTGGTTACGCAGGATGTCAACGTCGCCAAGCACGTCGATTTGCTGATCGGCGTTGTGCCGATCGTTAACCTGGAATGGATACAGAAGATCCACCGCGATATGCAGGACCGCGGTTACTCGATCGAGGCGGTGACGCAGACCATCCTGCGGCGAATGCGTGATTACGTTTATTACATCACGCCGCAGTTTTCACGTACCCACATTAATTTCCAGCGCGTGCCGACGGTGGACACTTCCAATCCGTTCATCGCTCGCGACATTCCGACGGCGGACGAGAGTTTTGTGGTGATCCGTTTCCGCAACCCCAAGGGCGTGAACTTCCCGTATCTGCTCACTATGATCCACGATTCCTTCATGTCGCGGCCGAATTGCATCGTCGTGCCCGGAGGCAAAATGGGTTTGGCGATGCAGCTCGTCTTTACGCCGCTTATTCTCGAGCTGATGGAAAAGAAGAAGCTCGGCTGATCCTGCTTCGGCCAAGTAACGGCCATCGCTTATAATGCTTGGTTTAGCAAACCAGCATTGAGCAGCCCCGCATGTCCATTCTTTCCGGGTTAAATCCCCAGCAGCTTGAAGCCGTCACCCTGCCCAGACAATCTGCGCTGGTGCTTGCCGGCGCGGGCAGCGGCAAAACGCGCGTGCTCACCACGCGCATTGCCTGGCTGATTCAGACCGGACAGGCGAGCCCCATGGGCATTCTCGCGGTAACCTTTACCAACAAGGCGGCGAAGGAAATGCTTGCGCGCATTTCAGCGATGCTGCCGATTAACACCCGCGGCATGTGGGTCGGGACATTTCATGGGTTATGCAATCGCCTGCTGCGTGCGCACTACCGCGATGCCGGCTTGCCGCAACTGTTCCAGATCATGGACAGCGCAGATCAACTGGCTTTGATCAAGCGCCTCATGAAAAGCCTTAACGTGGACGACCAGAAATACCCGCCAAAACAGCTGCAGTACTTCATTAATAACGCGAAAGAACAAGGCCTGCGCGCTACCCAGGTAGAAGCTCTCGACGATTTTTCCCGCAAGCTTAACGAGCTTTACGCTGCCTACGACGAAATGTGCCAGCGCGAGGGCGCAGTGGATTTCGCCGAATTACTGCTGCGCTCGTATGAACTGCTGTCGCGCAACGAAATCCTGCGCGAGCATTACCGCGGCCGCTTCCAGCATATTCTGGTGGACGAACTCCAGGACACCAGCCGTTTGCAATACCTGTGGCTAAAACTGCTTGCGGGCCAAAACAATGCGGTGTTTGCAGTGGGTGATGATGACCAGTCTATTTACGCTTTCCGCGGCGCGAGTGCCGGAAACATGCTGAGTTTCGAGCAGGACTTCGGTGCTGCCACCATCATCAAGCTTGAACAGAACTACCGATCGCACGGCAACATCCTGGATGCCGCGAATGCGCTGATCCGCCACAACAAAGCGCGGCTCGGCAAAAACCTATGGACTGCCGAAGGGCATGGCGAGCCATTGCGCCTCTATGAAGCCGCCAATGACCTCGAAGAAGCGGGATTTATCGTTGAAGAAGTAAAAGCGCTTGCAGCGGAAGGCGTCAAACTTTCTGACATGGCGCTGCTCTACCGTTCCAATGCCCAGTCCAGGGTATTGGAGCACGCGCTGTTTTCCGCCGCGATTCCGTACCGGGTATACGGCGGCCCGCGCTTTTTTGAACGCCAGGAAATCAAGCACGCACTCGCCTATCTTCGCCTCGTCGCCAATCCGGATGATGATGGTGCACTGCTGCGAGTAATCAATTTTCCGCTGCGCGGGATCGGCAGCCGCAGCCTCGAGCAGTTGCAGGAAGAAGCCCTGCAGCAGCGCAGCAGCTTGTGGCAGGCGGCACTGGGCAAAACGCGGAATCAAGGACAGGGAAAGGAAACAACGCAGAAAAAAAGCATCAAAGGTTTTGTCGCCCTGATCGAATTACTGCGCGAAGCCTGCGCCGGCCTGACGCTGCAAGAAATAATCGAGCACGTCATCGAATACAGTGGTCTCAAACAGCATTACCAGGGGCAGAAAGACGGCGCCGATCGTCTGGAAAACTTGGGCGAACTTATCAACGCTGCGGCCGGCTTCATTAATGAAAACGCCAAAGGGAGCTCACAAAACATGTTGGTGGATTTTTTGGCGCACGCAGCATTGGAGGCCGGCGAGCACCAGGCAGGAGAAGGCATAGACGCATTGCAGCTTATGACCGTGCATTCGGCAAAAGGATTGGAATTTCGCACGGTGTTCATCAGCGGCCTGGAGG
>DATMDB010000074.1:0-3730 GCA_035558075.1 Burkholderiales bacterium | reverse complement strand
ATCGCCGGTGACATCGGAAATGACGAGCGCGAGTACCGGCGCTTTGCATGCCGCGGCCATTCTGCCGCCTTGAATGGCGGACAAATGCTTGCGCACGGTGTTGATTTCCTGAATTGTCGCGCCGCATAGCAGTAATTCCTTCGTGACCGCTTTAAGGTCGGCCATCTCCAAGCCAGCCACCGGCAGGGACAGCAGGCTGGAGCCGCCGCCGCTTATTAAAGCCAACAGCAAATCGTCGGGCGCGAGCTTTTTGACTTCCTCGAAAATTTCCTTGGCCGCCGCCTCGCCGCTGGCATCGGGAATCGGATGCCCCGCCTCAATGACCTTGATCCGCTTAGTTGGCAGACCGTGGCCATAACGGGTAATCATCAAGCCGGAAAGAGGTTTGTTTTTCGGCCAGTGCTTTTCCACGGCGGAGGCCATGGAGGCCGCTGCTTTGCCTGCGCCGACCACCAGTGTGCGTCCCTTGGGCGGTTTGGGCAGATGGTGGGGAACAATTTGTAAGGGATCGGCGGCGGCTAGCGTCGCTTTGAAGCTGCCCAGCAAAAGCTTGCGCGGCGGGATTGAAGGCATTGCTATTGCGCCATGGTCTTGGCGATGGCGTAGATTTCCTCGGCGTCGAAAATCTGGTTGTCGCTATCGAACAGTTTGCCGATGCAGGAACGGTGTACCTGCAGCTTCAGGCCGCCGAAACCGATTGCGCCAAAAACCATCTTGCCGTGACGGTTCGCGGCTTTGTCCATCATGTCGACACCGGCAATCCCCAGCGGCGGCGTGGCGTTGGCATCCGCCATCAATTCGATGCTTGGATTGTTTTGCCAGTGGCTTTCTTCCAGCAATTGCGCGCCCGCCGCGCCGGCGGCAAACGCGATGTGCGCACCTTTGAGCGCCGCGCCGCGCGCGGCATTATCGGCGGCTTCGATCGGGCTGACGCTGACACCGAAGCGCTCCTTTATCTGACGGCAGGCATTTTCAGCCCGTTCGCGTTTTCTTGAGGTGAGACTGACCGACAAGCCTTCCTTGGCCAGCAGTGACGCGGCGCGCAGCCCTACCGGGCCGGTGCCTGCGAGTACCACGGCGCGCTTGCCGGCGACGGAGCCGGAGCGTGTGAGCATGGCCACGCCGGCGGCGGCAGTGGTGTTCGAACCATTGCTGTCGAGCATAATGGAGACGCGGAAATTGGCGAAGAATTTTTTCTTGACGGCCTGCAGCAGCTCCTGTCCCGCCGCCATATTGCTTCCGCCGATAAAAATTGCGGTATATTTCTTTTCCTTGGGCGCGCGAGTGAAAATCGTCCCGTCAACCAGCGGACCGACATTTTGCGGCGTAACGTTGCCATATCCGGTAACCTGATCGGCGCCGCCGTCGTAGGCGACCACGGTATCGAATGCGCTGGGGTAGGGGTCGGTATCAAGCTGGAACAGGAGTTTTTTCATTGTTGGGCCCTCAGATTGAAGCGGATAGTCTACCATTACGACCAATCAGAAAGGAAAGGAAAAACTGTGATTAAGGACGATTCCATCCAGAAATTTCTTGATGAACTCGCGGGCTCGAGCTCGACGCCGGGGGGCGGCAGCGCCGCAGCGCTGATGGGCGCGGCGGGCGCGGCGCTGGTGAGCATGGTGTGCAATCTCACCATCGGCAAGAAGAACTATGCCGATGTCGAGCCGGAGATGCGCGACGTGCTGAGGCAGTCCGAGAGTTTGCGGCACAGGCTCACCGGCATGATCAACGATGATGTGGCGGCGTTTAACCAGGTCATGGCGGCCTATGACCTGCCGAAAAACAACGAAGAGGAAAAGGCGAGGCGTGCCGCGGCCATCCAGCGGGCGCTCACGCATGCGACGCAAGTCCCATTGAATTGCGCCCAAGCCTGCTCCGAGGTAATGCAATTGGCGAAGCGAGCCGCGGAAAAAGGCAACGTCAATGTGGTGAGTGATGCCGGTGTGGCGGTGCTCGCCGCCTGCGCGGGACTCAAAAGCGCCGCGCTCAACGTCTATGTCAACACCGCGGCAATCAAGGATGAGGAGTTTAACGAGCACAAACTGGCGGAGCTCGATAATGTCCTCGCGGATGCCGGCAGTTTTACCGACGGTGTTTATGGACAAGTGAAAGAGAAATTGCGATAAGTCCTACGCCGCCGCCAGCAGCGCGTTTTTTAGATACATGCCGGTGTAACTCTGACGGTTTTTTGCAATGTCTTCGGGCGCGCCTTCGGCAATGATGCGCCCGCCGCCGTCTCCGCCTTCGGGTCCCAGGTCAATAATCCAGTCCGCGGTTTTAATCACATCGAGATTATGTTCGATCACCACCACGGTGTTGCCGTGGTCGCGCAGGCGGTGCAGCACCTTGAGCAGCAAATCAATATCGTGGAAATGCAGCCCGGTAGTGGGCTCATCCAGAATGTACAGAGTCCTGCCCGTATCGCGCTTGGAAAGCTCGAGCGAGAGCTTGACGCGTTGCGCTTCGCCGCCGGAGAGGGTGGTCGCGGACTGTCCAAGCTTGATATAGCCCAAGCCCACATCCAGCAGCGTGTGGAGTTTTTTTGCGACCACCGGCACCGGCGCAAAAAACTCGTAAGCCTGCTCCACTGTCATTTGCAGGATTTCGTGGATGTTCTTGCCTTTGTATTGAATTTCCAGCGTCTCGCGGTTGTAGCGCTTGCTGTGACACACATCGCACGGCACATAGATATCCGGCAGAAAATGCATCTCCACTTTCAGCACGCCGTCGCCCTGGCAGGCTTCGCAGCGCCCGCCCTTGACGTTGAAAGAGAAGCGCCCCGGCCCGTAACCGCGTTCACGTGCCTGCGGCACGCCGGCAAACAGCTCGCGGATCGGGGTGAAAAGGCCGGTGTAGGTCGCGGGATTGGAACGCGGTGTGCGCCCGATGGGGCTTTGATCCACGCTGACGGCCTTGTCGAAAAACTCCATGCCTTCGATTGCCACATGCGGCGCGGGCTCTATGGGGCTGCCGTAGAGATGCCGCGCCACGGCGTGATATAAAGTATCGTTGATCAGCGTGGATTTGCCCGAGCCGGAAACTCCGGTCACACATACCATCAGCCCGAGCGGCAAATTCAGATTGAGCTGTTTGAGATTGTTGCCGCTGGCGCCCGTGATGCGCAGCAAGCGTTTGCGGTCCGGTTTGTGGCGCAGCCCCGGCAGCTTGATGCTGCGCTTGCCCGCAAGGTATTGTCCGGTGAGCGACTCCGGGTGTTTGCGGATCTGCTGCGGCGAGCCTTCCGCAACCACGCGGCCGCCGTGCTCGCCTGCGCCCAATCCCATGTCCACCACGTGATCTGCTGAAAGAATCGCCTCTTGGTCATGCTCCACCACGATGACGGTGTTGCCGAAATCGCGCAGCCGCTTCAGGGTGTCCAGCAAGCGCCCGTTGTCGCGTTGATGCAGGCCGATGGAAGGCTCATCCAGCACATACATCACACCGGTCAGTCCCGAACCGATCTGGCTTGCCAGACGGATGCGCTGCGCCTCCCCGCCTGAGAGCGTATCGGCGGAACGCTCTAGAGAAAGATAGTCCAGGCCGACGTTGTTCAGAAACTGCAAGCGGCTGATGATTTCCCTTACGATTTTTTCAGCGATCACCTGCTTGGCGCCGCTTAAATTCAGTCCCTCGAAAAACTGCACGGTTTGTTTCAGAGGCATGGCGCTGATTTCATAAATCGTCTGGCTCGCGACGCGCACGTAACGCGCTTCGCGGCGCAGCCGCG
>DATMDB010000073.1:0-7283 GCA_035558075.1 Burkholderiales bacterium | reverse complement strand
TCCATTACCACATGTGGGTTACCCACGACTTTTCCATTGCTGACACTACCCGGAACCGCCAAAACCTTGTGGTAGCTGCCATCCGCATGCAAATGGGTGGAAATGATCCCCGGCGTTTTACTCGGTTTGGCAATTATCGCACCGGCGCCGTCGCCGAATAAAACACATGTGCCGCGGTCGGACCAGTCGAGGATGCGTGAATAGACTTCGGTGCCCACCACCAACGCGCAATGGGATTGCCCGAAGCGGATGAACAAATCAGCCGTGGCAAGCGCGTATACGAAACCGCTGCATACTGCCTGTAAATCAAATGCCGGGCAGTTTTTAATTCCCAGTTTTGCCTGCAAGATGCATGCGGTGCTGGGGAAAATCATGTCGGGAGTGGAGGTGGCGACGATGATTAAATCAATGTCACCGGGCGCAACGTGTGCCGCACGCATGGCGTTCTTGCTGGCATGAAGCGCAAGGTCACTGGCTTTTTCGTCTTCCGCCGCAATGTGCCTCTGGCGGATTCCGGTACGCGCGAAAATCCACTCGTCCGAGGTATCCACCAGGGCCTCGAGGTCGCGGTTGGTAAGGATTTTTTCGGGGAGATAGCTGCCGCTGCCTGCAATGCGGGAATACATCAGGCGAGTCCTTGGTGAATCAGCGCCATGCGTTCGCTGATGCGCCGCAAGACGCCGTTGCGCACCTCTTCTGCCGCGCGTTCAATCGCGAATTCAAACGCGAAACTGTCCGCATCGCCGTGGCTCTTCACCACGATGCCGCGTAAACCCAGCAGGCTGGCGCCGTTGTAGCGGCGATGATCAACGCGGCGTTTAAAGGTATTGATTACCGGGAGCGCAATCAATCCGGCTAAGCTGGTGAATATATTGCGCTTGAATTCGTGGCGCAGGAATGTGGCCAGCATCTGCGCCAGCCCTTCCGAGGTTTTGAGGGCCACGTTGCCAACGAAACCATCGCAAACCACGACGTCAGTGGTGCCCTTATAAATGTCGTCGCCCTCGATATTGCCGTAATAATTGAGGCCGCTGCTGCGCAGCAATTCCGCCGCCTGTTTCACCACCTCGCTGCCTTTAATGTCTTCTTCGCCGATGTTGAGCAATCCCACGCTGGGCTTCGCGATATGCTCAACCGAGGCCATCAGTGTGGCGCCCATGATCCCGAATTGCAACAAATGTTGCGCGGTACATTCAACATTCGCCCCCAGGTCGAGCATGCAGGTGCGCCCATGAAGCGTAGGCAGGATGGAGGCGATGGCCGGGCGCTCTATGCCAGGCAAGGTTTTCAGGACAAACCGCGAAATCGCCATCAATGCGCCGGTGTTCCCTGCGCTCACGCAGGCCTGGGCTTCACCGCTCTTGACCAGATTGACTGCCACTCGCATCGAGGAATCTCTTTTGCCGCGCAGGGCCAGCGCCGGTGGCTCGTCCATGGTCACTACTTCGCTGGCGTGGTGGATCCGCAATCGCGGGCTGATCTCCGTGTGCGCTGCGCGCAGTTCGGGTTCAACAAGCTCGCGCAGGCCCACCAGAACAATATGGGCATCAGGATATCGCCGCTGGAATTTTGCTGCCGCACGCACCGTGACGTGCGGACCATGGTCGCCTCCCATGCAATCAATGGCTACCGTGATATCCATTACCGGTGCTGGCAGGGGTGCGCCAAGTAAAGAAAACGGTTATTCGCCCTTGCTGGGTACTACTTTTTTGCCGCGGTAATAGCCGTTGGGGCTGATGTGATGGCGCAAATGCACTTCGCCGGTGGTCGGCTCAACCGCCAGCGGTGGGTTGGTCAAAAAGTCATGGGCGCGGTGCATGCCGCGTTTTGACGGAGACTTTTTGTTTTGCTGAACTGCCATAATAAACTCCTCGTTTACTTTGCAGATTTTTTAAGCGCCGCAAGAGGCGCGAAAACTGATTGGGCGGCTTCACCGTCGGAACGCTCGGTCACGCTGCATGCGGCCGTTTCATGCCTGGGGGAAATCGGCAGCTTCAATATGATTTCTTCCTCGAGCAAGGCCAATACATCCATTTGCGCTTCGGCCAAGATACAATCCACGGCCTCGTTCTCTTCGGTAATTTCGGGAAATTCTTTTTCGTCCTCGATCAGCAATAGATCCGAAACCAGGTCCACAGCATGCGCCAACTGTCCGAGGCAGCGCTGGCATCTCAGGTAAAGCTTGCCTTTGATCGCCAGATGCAGCAGCGATTTCCCCTCCGCGTCCACCGCTCCGCTCAACTCATACTCGATGACACCGTCAGCGGAGAACAAATAATCGCGCAGGCGGCGCAGCTTTGCAGTTGCTATTTTACCACGTAAAACTTCAGTGCTACGTGAAAATTCAAGGCTATCAACCACGATCTGTTCAGACATAAGGCGCGCATGATATTATTTTTACAGTTTCGTGTCAAAAACATTACGAGAAAACATTGCGCCTTCCGCAGTTGGTTCTGGCTTCGACTTCCACTTACCGCCGCGAGTTGCTCGAGCGCCTACACATCCCTTTTTCCATCGTCGCACCGAATGTGGATGAAACGCCTTTGCGTGGCGAATTGCCGGAACAAACCGCCGCACGTCTCGCTCAATCGAAAGCGGCCGCGGCAGCCGGACAGTGGCCGCAAGCACTGATTATCGGCTGTGACCAGGTTGCAACGCTGGAAGGCGCGCAGCTTGGCAAGCCTTACACCCATGAAAACGCATTTAAGCAATTGCAATTGTTACGCGGCAAAACCGCGATGTTTTACACCGCGGTGTGCCTGCTCAACGCGGCAACCGGCAACACCCAAATCCAGGTTATCCCTTACCGCGTGCGCTTTCGCCGTTTAAGCGATGCGCAAATTACCAGCTACCTCGTCAAAGAGCAGCCCTATCATTGCGCTGGAAGCGCCAAAACCGAAGGCCTGGGGATCGCGCTGATTGAAGCCATGCAAGGCGACGACCCCTGGGCACTGATTGGACTGCCGCTCATCGCATTGGTAGACATGTTGAAAAACGAAGGACTGGAAGTCATCTAGGGCCATGCAACCTGGCATTTTGTACCTCGTCCCTTCTCCGCTCGGCCACGCTGATATTTCCCTGGTCACGCCGCAGGGAGTCAAACGTATTGTCGCCAACCTAGACACTTTTATCGTGGAAAATGCCAAGACCGCAAGACAATATCTGGCGAGGTTAGAACTTGCCACGCCGCTGCAACGGATTCAGCTCCTGATTCTCAACGAGCATACCCCGCCCGAGGAGCTTACAACTCTACTCAAACCGCTGCTTTCAGGAAAAAATGTAGGCTTGATGTCAGAGGCCGGTTGCCCCGCAGTAGCTGACCCCGGCGCCGCTTTGGTCAATCTGGCTCACGCAAATCGCATCAGGGTGGTGCCCTTGGCCGGCCCTTCCGCCGTCCTGCTCGCGCTGATGGCTTCAGGGATGAACGGGCAGCGCTTTGCCTTTCACGGCTATCTGCCGGTTAGCAGCGAGGAAAGAATAAAAAAAATTGCGGAACTGGAAAAGACTTCGAAAACGCTGGATCAGACGGAAATTTTCATAGAGGCGCCTTACCGCAACCGCAAGCTGCTGCAAAGCCTGCTTGAAACCTGCCGCGAAACCACCCTGTTGTGTCTGGCCACCGATATCACTCTCGTGAGCGAGAGCATCGCGACCAAACGCATCGGTGAGTGGAAAAGCAAGCTACCGCAAATCAATAGACGGCCCACAGTATTTCTGCTTTATGCCGGCTAGTGCAAAGCCCAGCGCGGGCTGTCAAACAGCGCCTTGGCCATAGCACCGCCAAAGCGCCGCGAAAAGCGTTCGACCACGTTCTCATGTGGGGTAAAATCCACTACGTTTTCTTCCTTAATCACTTCCCGCGCCACATAATCCACACTGCCCATGGCGTCAGCCAAGCCAAGTTCAATGCTCTTTTGCCCGGTCCATACCAGGCCGCTGAACATGTCCGGCGTTTCCTTTAAGCGCTTGCCCCTGCCTTGGCGCACCACTTGTATAAACTGCTGATGAATTTCATCGAGCATTTTTTGCGCATAGTCTTTCTGTGCAGAATTCAACGGCGAGAATGGATCGAGAAACCCCTTGTTTTCTCCTGCGGTAAACAGGCGGCGCTCAATACCTAGTTTTTCCATCGTTCCAGTAAACCCAAAAGCGTCCATCAGCACGCCAATCGAGCCGATGATGCTTGCCTTGTTCACAAAAATCTTGTCGGCAGCCACAGCGACATAATAGCCACCCGATGCACAGACGTCTTCCACCACCGCATACAGCGGGATATTGGGATACTTTGCGCGCAACCTGCGTATCTCGTCGTTGATGTTACCCGCCTGCACCGGGCTGCCACCCGGGCTGTTAATGCGCAGAATGACGCCTTGCGTGTTCTTGTCTTTGAAAGCCTGTTGCAGCCCGGAAGTAATATTCTCGGCGCTGCCCTCCGTGCCAGGCGCGATAATTCCCTCGAGCTCAACCAGGGCGGTGTGCTTACCTGAAAGCGTTACGTCTTTTTTGCCTATCCAGCCAGCCGCGAGGAACAGCAAGCCGAACAGCCATATAAACAGCAGTAGCTTGAAAAAAATACTCCAATGACGCGCCCTGCGCTGCTCCTGGAGTGCCGAAAGCGCGAGTTTTTCTACAACTGGCCGTTCCCAGTTGCTATCGGGGCTGTTGTTTTCTGCCATGTCTAGTCTTTGATTTGATAATCACGTAAACCTTGCCGTTTTTCTCTTCCACCGCAAGACGCTGCAGCTCACCGCCCTTACACCGCCCGCCCACACATTGACCGGTTTCCGGAAGATTAGGTAGCACCGTTGTGTAGAACAGATCAAGTATAACCCGGAATCATCGAAAAATTCACCCCCGTTCCAGTCCAGTTCCACGCCCATATGGGCGCAGAGGTTCCTAAGCCATGCCATGATAGCGAATAACAAAAGCGTGGAAAGTCCCGCCCGAACGCTCGAGATTGAAACGCACTCCCTTGCCGCAATCGGCAAGGTCCCGGCTATCGCAAATCATGCGTGTGATTTGAGCCATTGTCGCAATTCCTGGGTATCGTTTACACAGTCAAGCGGAGAAAGCGCCAGCAGTTTTTCCTTGGAGTGGGCGCCGTAACTGACTGCAAGCGAAGCCACTCCGGCACTTTGCGCCATCTGCAAATCGTGAGTGGTGTCGCCGATCATCAGCGTTTTGTCCGCTGCAACTTGCAATTCCTCAATCAGCTCAAGCAGCATGGCGGGATGTGGTTTGGAGAAACACTCATCGGAACAGCGCGAAGCGTGAAAATACTGCCCCAGCCCGGTCTCATGAAAATCCCGGTTGAGCCCTTTGCGGCTTTTGCCGGTCGCCACCGCAAGCAGAAAACCCGCTGAGTATAATTTTTGGATTGTTTCAATGGCTCCCGGGAAAACCGGTATCGGCGCATTCCTGGAAAGAAAATGATAGCGGTAACGCTCCACCAATCGCGGATAATCACTCACGGGAAGCTCCGGCAGTAAATGCGCAAGCGCTTCCCTGAATCCCAGGCCGATAATATGCCGCACTTGCCCGGCATCGGGAACCGGCAAACCAAATTCGATACACGCGACCTGCATCGAGGCCACAATAAGGTCCGCCGAATCCGTTAATGTGCCGTCCCAATCGAATACCAGAAGTTCAAAACGCTTTGGCTTCAAGGCCGTTTCAGCCTTTGCTTGGCTCGGCACGGTACTCATCCAGGTTGTCAATAAACCGCTGCAAGTCTTCGGGGAGAGGCGCTTCCAGCTGCAAAACTGCCCCATTTGCGGGATGTTTGACCACCAGCTTGCAGGCATGCAGGAACATGCGCTTGAGGCCCCGCTTCGCCAGTTCGCGATTCAATGCAAAATCGCCATACTTAGGGTCACCGAGAATGGGGAAGCCCAGATGCGCAAGATGCGCGCGGATCTGATGGGTGCGTCCGGTCTTAAGTTCTGCTTCAAGCAAGCTGAACTCCTGCCAGTTACGGCGCAGGAAAAACAGCGTATGTGCGGCCTGCCCGCCTGTTTTCACAACCACGCGCCTTTCTCCGGATGCCGTCACATATTTGTTTAGGGGAAGCCTGACGCTCTGCTTTTGGTTGAGCCACCTGCCTTTGACCAGCACCAGGTAGCGTTTTTCAATTTCTCCCGCGCGCAGCATTTGATGGAGCATGGTGAGAGCGCTGCGTTTTTTTGCGAGCAGCAGCACGCCAGAAGTTTCGCGGTCCAAGCGATGTACCAGCTCCAGAAATCTCGGTTTAGGCTCGCGCATGCGCAAAAGCTCCACGATGCCGCTGCTTACCCCGCTTCCTCCGTGCACCGCGACCCCGCTGGGTTTGTTGATTGCAAGCAAGCCATCATCTTCGAATAATACTTCCGGGATCAGGTTCGGACGCAGCCTGTTGCCCTGATGCGCCGGTTTGGCGGTACGCACAGGAGGAATGCGCAGTCTATCTCCGACCTGCAAACGGTAAGTCGGACCGACGCGCTTGCTGTTTACCCGCACTTCTCCGCTGCGCACAATGCGGTAAATGTGGCTTTTAGGAACCCCTTTTAAAACCTTCGCCAAGTAATTGTCTATACGCTGGTTTTCGCTATCCTCGCCGATGCTTCCCCAGGAAACGGACCCTTTGCTTAAATCAGGCATTTTGCTTATACTGAAAATTCATGGTTTTTCCTAGCCGGTACGGAAACCGTCATCCGGCCTCATGGTTCGGCACCAAGTGCTTGAACACATTGACAAAACCTGATAACTGGTTAACTTCGCTCACCACATTAAAGTAGCGAGAGCAACCGAGATACGCGCTCCGAGCAGATTTTCAAGTCCTGACCTAAATTAAGTAACAGGATTTTACTGACAAACCCGTTGAGTGAATTGTCCGTTCGTTTCAAGCGATTCGAAATTATGACGAGCACATGACGAATACTCGATACATAACGCCATTATAGACGCGTAAGGGTTTGCCCTGCCCGTGCAGAGCGCGGGAGAGCATAAAATGAAACGCATGTTGTTTAACGCGACGCAATCCGAGGAGTTGCGCGTCGCGATAGTCGATGGTCAACAGCTCATTGACCTCGACATAGAATCCGCAGGCAAGGAGCAACGCAAAAGCAACATCTACAAGGGCGCCATCACCCGCATCGAACCCAGCTTGGAAGCCGCCTTTGTTGACTACGGCGGCGAACGGCATGGGTTCCTCCCTTTTAAGGAAGTCGCCCGCTCTTATTTCCAGTCCGGAGAAAACACCGACCCGGCTCGCGCGCGCATTCAGGACGTGCTGCGCGAAGGGCAGG
>DATMDB010000072.1:0-3852 GCA_035558075.1 Burkholderiales bacterium | reverse complement strand
CGGGCGAGATACATATCCTTGGCCTCGGTATGTATCACGTTGCCAAACACGCAATGGCCGATTTCCTTGGAATCCACCTTGGCGCGGCTCACCGCTTCTCTCACGACACGGGCTGCCAGCTCGCTCGGCGCAAAATCCTTGAGGCTGCCGCCGTAATCGCCGATGGCCGTGCGCACGCCGCTTAATACGACTACTTCACGCGAATTGTTCATCTTCAATACCCCTTATTCATTGATAATGTACCAGGCAGATTTATAAACGGATTTATGGTGCGCCGCACAATCCCAGTTTACGCTGCTAGCCGAATACTGTCGAGATGGAGTATGGGCTAATGACGGGTAGGCTCAATGCGTGTGATAACCTCGGCGGCGAATACTTGTTCAGCATCCACCCGGTCAAACAGGTAGAAGCGGTTGCAGAATTCGCAATGCACTTCCACTGCCCCGCGTTCTTCAAGCACGGAACGCACTTCGCCGTAACCCAACGTGCGCAGCATGGCGGTAACATTTTCGCGCGAGCAGGAGCAGCGAAAACTCACCGGCTTCACCCTGAATACGCGGATGTCTTCCTCATGATACAAGCGGTGGATGATCTGTTGCGCTGACAGTTGCAGCAGTTCGTCGCGCGCAATGGTGGAAGCGAGTTGCACTGCGCGATTCCAGGCGTCCTCGTCTGCGCTCTCGGGCGCCGGCAGGCGCTGCAAAAGCAGGCCCGAGGCTTGCCTGCCGTCAACCGCAAGCCACAAGCGCGTTTGCAGCTGTTCGGACCCCGCCATGTAATGTTCCAGCACTTGCGCCACCGTGCCGCCTTCGAGCTCCACGATGCCCTGATAGCTGTGTTTACCCTCGAGAGGGTCGATGGTGATGACAAAGCGACCGGCGCCGAGCAGTTCCTTAAGCGGCATGTCGAAGAGGGCGCCGTCCCATTTCGCTGTGGCTCGCAAAGTAAGATCAGAGGTGCATTCCACCACTAATAGCCGCACCGGCCCGCTGCCTTGCATTTGCATAGTCATCGTGCCGGAAAATTTGAGCGTGGAGGCAAGCAACGCAGCTGCGGCCATGAGTTCTCCCAGCAGCGAGCGCAATGGCGGAGGATAATCGTGACGTTCCAACACTGCGCGCCAAGTTGCCCCAAGATGCACGATTTCACCTCTCACGGGCGCATGCTCAAAAACAAAACGCTGCAGCGTGTCAGGAAGTGCCATGGATTAGTTTGTTAAGCAATAAAGTTACTGCGCTGCAACCGGGCGCTGATACAGGTAGTAACGCTCGTTGCGGTCTCCCGGGCGACCGCCTTCCCAGATTTTTCCCCAGCTGCCGCCGACGGAAGGCGGATCCTGCGCTCTGCTTTGGAACAACAGCAGGTCGCAGTCTACTGTGCCGCTGATATCCGAGCGTTGGGTGATGATGCCTGCATAATACTCAAGCATTGCGCGCTGCGTTTCACCCAGCCCGCGGCTGGAGATGCATTGATATTGCGTCGGCAGCGATTGCTGCAGGGAGGTGATTACCCAGCGGTAATTCTTGCTCACATCAACCCACGGCAGCCAAAGCGTCATGGCCAGCATCCACACCATGGTCATGCCACCCGCCCAGTTGATGATGGAGCGGCGGTTGGAGCGGCCGATACGGCTTATCAGCGCGAACCAACCCGCAGTAAATGCTACCGCCACTAAAAAATGGAACATATTGAACGGCAGGCTGTATCCCGGCAGATAATCATTAAGCCAAGCCGCAAGGCCGCTTGGGTAGCCGGTCATCAAGCAATACCAGCCCAGCCACAGGCCGCCCGCCAACAAACCAAAAGTCATGATGCCGAACCAGTCGAGCGCGCTCGCTGCGCCGCGCCGCAAGGTTTCAAGGGCGGGAGTGGCGAGCAGCGCAAGCGGAAGCAGAAAGGGCAGCGCGTCCAGATCATGCGTGTCGATGTCGAGGCTCAATACCGCAAACAACACCGCGAACAGGATGAGTGGAAACTGGATCTCGGGCTTGGCGAGGCCCTTGCGGCCGCCTTGCCAAAGAGTCCACAGCGCAAGCGGCAGCGCCGGCCAGGCAAACCACGGTATGGTTTTCAAAAAGTATTGAGCCGATGATGCGTTTCCGGCCGGAGCGAATCCAAGCAAACGCCCGAGGTCTTGCACCCATAACCATTGCGCGAAAAGTTCAGGCGAGCGCTGGTACAGCGCAACAGGCCAGATGATGAGCCAGGGCGCTGCCGCGACGAGGGCGAGCAGCAGGCATAAAGCATATTTGCGGTTGCGCCAGGGTTTAAACAGCACGGGCAACAGCAGGCAGGTGAACGCCATCACCATGGGGGCGAGGGTGCCGCGGCACATGAAGCCGATGCCGATCCCGGTTCCAGTAAGCAATCCCGCCAGCAGCAGGCGGTTCTGATTCAAGGCCAGGCCGTAAAGACACAGCGCAAAACCGGTAAGCAAGCCGAGATCGGCGATAAGCTGATGCGAGCGCACCAGCAAACCCACGCTGCCCATCAGAATCAACACCGTCATGGCCCCACGCCCTCTGCCGTACAAGGCCCGTCCGCACAGGCCCATGACAACAAGCGTGAGTCCCATATAAAAACCGCTGGCAAGACGCGCCGCATCGTGCAATGGCAGCAGGGGAGAGAAAACCCAGGCAAAAAACGCCGCGCTTAAATAGAACAGCGGGGGCTTGTCTATGGAAGGCTCGCCGGCTAGGGTCGGAACCACCCAGTCGCCGGTATTGAAGATGTGCAGCACCAGCCCGAAACTCCCCGCTTCATCCGGTTTCCAGGGCTCGTGGCCTACCAGTCCGGGAAGGATCCAGGCAAGGCAAAACAGGCAGGTCGCGACAAGGTGCGAAAGCTTGAATGTGGGAGCGCGCGTCGCGTCAAAAATATTTTCTGAATAATACATTTCAGCCTGGCTTTAAACCAGCTCTCGCTGATATAACTGTTCAAGGACGCGCAGAGGCGAGCAGCGCTCGTCTTGCATCGCGCTTACCGGAAGATGAAAAGTCTGTTCCAAAAGATACTGGCCGGAAAGCGCGGCATGCAGCACGCGATCGCTGAACATGACCCAGGTCGAGCCCGGCGCAAACGCAAAAGTGATTTTATCGGCGTTCTGCTGGTAGTAGTCGTCCAGTTTTGCGCGGTCGTGCATTTGCAGCATTATGTGATCGTAGAAGCTGCGTTTCCCCTTGGTAATCCCGAGGCGCTCGAGCAGCCAGGCTGAGCCGGGCAACTGCGGTGCAATCCGCTGGTAATACTTCGGCGCGAAATTTTCAAAAGGCTCACCGATATTCCACACCCGTGGCTGGCCATCGGGATTGATATTGGTAAATATTCGCAATATACGCTTGCCCCGGTTCGGGCGCGAGGCAAAAGCATCCACATGCAGGCGTGAGTCGTCTTTGCGCAGGGAAATAAAGCGCTGTTCGACCGGCACCGGCCGGTAGCTGGTGCGCGCTTGCTGCAGGTGCGGAGCGTAGCGAGGGAATAAGGATTCGATGAGCGTTCTTGCTTGGGTGGCAAAACGCGAAATCATCGCCGCAAGATCGTTACGGTCCTGGTCCTTGCAGCTTGTACCTTGAATGCTTCCGTCGCGCGGATCGCGGCTCACGTTCTTGGCTTTGCCGTCGGAGCAGCCGGGGGAGAGGAAGCGCCGTTCCTCTTCCTTGAGGGCAAAAGCGAGGCGCGGGAAATAAAGCACTCTGCCGCTTTCCAGCGACTGGATCATTCGCGCTGCGGTTTGCCGGTCCGGCTCGCAACGCCAGTTATCGGCGTCGGATGCTTCAATCACATCGTCGTGCGAGAGCATGGGGCTCCTTAAAATTTGAGCAGTGATTAAGCCGACGCAGTGCCGGCTCACTC
>DATMDB010000071.1:0-4123 GCA_035558075.1 Burkholderiales bacterium | reverse complement strand
GCGTTATAGAATTATCTTAGGTTTCCGAATCAACCTCGGGATCGGATGTTTTAGATGAAACTCCAGCGCATCTTTGCATATACTTTTTTCGCAGTGGCCTTGCTGTTTGCACAGCAAGGCGCGCTCGCACATGGAATTTCGCACTATCTGTCCAATGAGGCTCCGTTACAGCAGGACCAGCAGCTGCCTCATTCAAAGGTGTGCGATAAGTGCATTGCCTACGCCGGAATAAACGGGGCACTGCATTCCGACAGTCCTATCATTCTGCTGCATGATGCAGACACCGGGCTTTTTACCAGTGTTGCGCATCCCTTCATTTCCTTATCCTTCCTCGCTTTTTGCCCGAGGGCGCCACCCGTTTTCCTCTGAACTGTTGACTGTAGGAGCAGCCTGAACCACGGGCTGCAGTGTCGTTTGTTGTTCGGAGGAAAAAGCCATGATCAAGCTCGTTGCAGCCGTGCTTTCGGCCGCCATAGCACTTGGCCTGCCGCATGCGGCCCGCGCCGCCAATGACGCGGAATTGCAGGCCATTCGCGAGGAAATCAAGCAGCTCAGGCAAAATTACGAAACGCGCATCGAGGCGCTGGAAAAACGCTTGCAGGAAGCCGAAGCCAAGGTGCAACATGCCGAGGCGAGCGCGGTCCAGGCGCAAACTACGGCTGTCACCGCCGCGGTCCGGCCCGCCTCGGAGGGCGCATTCAATCCCGCAGTTTCGGTAATTTTGCAAGGCACTTACAACAATTTTTCAAAAGATCCCAACACATTCCGCATCGGCGGCTTTATCCCGGCAGGTGGAGAAGGGCTGGGCAATCGCGGTTTTAGTCTCGGCGAATCGGAACTCAACATCGCTGCCAACATTGATCCGTACTTTCGGGGTAATCTTACTGTCGCTCTGTCGCCGGACAACAGCGTGTCGGTCGAAGAAGCGTTTTTCCAAACGCTTGGATTGTCAAACGGCTTTACCCTTAAAGGCGGACGCTTCTTTTCCAGCATCGGTTATCTGAACGAAATCCACCAGCATGCCTGGGATTTTGTCGATGCGCCGCTTGCTTATCAGGCGTTTTTAGGCACCGGAGCGCGCGGCAATTACAGCGACGACGGGTTGCAGCTTAAATGGATCGCGCCCACCGATTTGTTCATCGAGCTGGGCGCGGAAGCGGGGAGCGGCAAAAACTTTCCGGGAAGCGACCGCGACAAGAACGGCATCGGTTCCGCAGCTTTGTTTGGCCATGTAGGCGGGGACATCGGAGATAGCTACGCTTACCGCGCCGGGGTTTCCTACCTGTGGACTTCGCCGCGCGACCGGCAATTTAATGACCTCGATTCCGCGGGCAATGCGGTGGTGAACAGCTTCAGCGGCGACAGCCGGCTGTGGGTTGCCGATTTCATCTTGAAGTGGGCGCCCAACGGCAACCCCACGCTCAATAATTTCAAGCTCCAAGGGGAATATCTGCACCGCATCGAAACCGGAACACTCAATTTCGACATGAACGGCGCGGGCGTGCTCGGCATGCCGGTTGCGGGCGGGTACAGCTCGAACCAAAGCGGCTGGTACCTTCAGGGGGTCTATCAATTTGCGCCGCGCTGGCGGTTTGGACTGCGCCATGACCAGCTGCAGGCGGGAACGGTCAATATCGCACAGGTGCTGAACGGCACGCTCACGCCACAGGACTTTCCCACGCTGGTGGGTCACACGCCCAGACGGAATACGATGATGTTCGACTACAGTCCCAGCGAATTTTCACGCATCCGCTTGCAGTTTGCCCGCGACGAATCAAGGCCTGACGGAGTAACAGACAACCAACTATTCCTGCAATATCTCTACAGCCTGGGCGCCCACGGTGCGCACAAGTTTTAAACCAATTTACGATGAGAAAAGGATCTATCATGAACAGGATACTCACATTATCAGCATTGACGTTGTTATTCGCCATCAGTGAGGCCGCTTCAGCGGCACTCAATGTATTTGCTTGCGAGCCGGAGTGGGCAGCGCTGACCCAAGAGCTGGGCGGAGATAAAGTCAGCGTCTATACAGCAACGACCGCGCTTCAAGACGCGCATCACATCGAGGCACGGCCGAGCCTGATTGCCAAGGCGCGCAGCGCCGACTTCGTGATTTGTACCGGCGCTGAACTGGAAGTAGGCTGGCTGCCGCTGCTGCTGAGTCAATCGGGCAACGGCAAAATCCAGCCTGGATCGCCGGGCTTTCTCGATGCGTCGAATTTGGTGCTGAAACTCGAAGTCCCCAAGGTGCTTGACCGCGCGCAGGGCGACATTCATCCTGCGGGCAATCCGCATATTCAGCTCGACCCGCGCAACATCGCCAAGGTGGCAGAGGCGGTTACTGCTCGGTTATCGCAGCTCGATACCGCGAACGTCGCAACCTATCTAGCCCGCGGAAAGGCGTTTCAAGAACGCTGGCAAGCGGCGATTCAGCGCTGGGAGCAGGAAGGGGCTCCACTCAAAGGGGTGCCGGTCATTACCCACCACAAAGACATGACTTATCTTATCCATTGGCTCGGCATGCGCGAAGTCGGTAACCTTGAGCCCAAGCCCGGTTTGCCAGCAACCGCGGGGCACCTGGCCGAACTCTTTTCCAACATGCAGCGCGACCCGGCGAAGGTGATTTTGCGTACGCCGTTTCAGGATGCCCGTCCCTCAGAATTGCTGGCGAGCCGTGCCAAGATTCCCGCCATCATCTTGCCTTACACCGTAGGCGGAACCGACAAAGCGAAAGACTTGTTCGGTTTGTTTGACGATACTTTGCAACGCTTATTGCAGGCGGCCAAATGAATTTCAACGCGCTCGATTCCAGCATTCTTGCCCCGGCGTTTCTCGCGGGCCTGCTGGTGCTCGCCACCCATGTGCCGCTCGGGATTCAGGTTTTGAAGCGCGGCATCGTATTCATTGATCTGGCGATTGCACAAATTGCGGGAATGGGCGTGATTGCCGCGGATTTCATGGGTTTTGAACCGCAAGGTTGGGCGGTGCAGCTTGCCGCGGTGAGCGCGGCGCTATTCGGCGCGCTGCTATTGACCTGGACCGAGCGGCGCTGGCCTGAAGTGCAGGAAGCACTGATCGGAGTCTTGTTCGTGCTCGCCGCCACCGGCGGCATTTTGCTGCTTGCGGACAATCCGCATGGCGGGGAGCATCTGAAGGATTTGCTGGTCGGCCAGATTCTGTGGGTGAGCTTCGCACAACTGATTCCGGTGGCGGCATTGACCGCGATAATTTGCATCCTGTGGTTCAGGTTCGAGCAAAAGCTCGGGCACACCGGTTTCTATCTGCTATTCGCGGTTTCGGTGACTGCTTCGGTGCAGCTGGTGGGCATTTATCTGGTGTTTGCCAGCCTGATTATTCCTGCTTTGGCTTCACGCCATTACACCCGTGCCCGCCTCGCTGCGGGCTATGGGCTGGGCGCGGCAGGTTATGCCATCGGCCTGGTGTTTTCCGCCTTGCTGGATCTGCCTTCGGGGGCAGTGCTGGTATGGGCGCTTGCCGCGTTGGGCATCCTGTTTTACGCGTTCCGAGGCAATGCACGCATGAAGCGCAACTCCTGACTGATGAAAGATAAGAAGCGCGCCCAGTCTGATCACTCTGAGGGCTGAGCAAGCGATGCTATGGGACGAAAAATTGAAAGGTCTGGCTGCAAGCGAGTGCTTGTCGTGTGCTGTGAGCAACTGGAGATGAGCTTGGTTGACGCCACCAAGCCGAACCTTTAGGATTTCCGGCTGATCCATGCCCTCCTCATCACACCGCCTTTTCGCGCGTGTCGCACTGTTTGCGATGCTGTTCAGCGTGGTATCGCCCGCGCTTGCGGCATTGCGCTTTTACGGCAACGCGGAAGTTTTGGCGAACATCGTCAGCGTTTACCCGGCGGCGTACAACTCGGCCGAGCACCAGCATTCCAACCACGCAAAATCCAGGGCGCACGAAATTTATTGTTCGTTTTGTCTGGACATGGTCTCGGTCAAGGCGCTCATGCCGGCTGCGCCGCACCTACCATCGCGCTTGGTTTCGGCGCAAACCCCATCTTGCGTAGTCGGGCAAAGCGTCGAGTCGGCGCCCCCATACCCTCAGCAACATCCCCGAGCTCCTCCCGTCGTCCTAGTCTGAATTCCAG
>DATMDB010000070.1:0-5137 GCA_035558075.1 Burkholderiales bacterium | reverse complement strand
TGTCCATCGCATCATGATAAAAGGCCGATAATGCACCCACCACGCCGACCATCACCGCCATCGGGTGCGCGTCGCGGCGGAAGCCCTTGAAGAAACTCGCCAGCTGGTCGTGCACCATGGTGTGGCTCTTAATCGTGTTGTCAAACCTGGTTTTCTGCGCGGCGTTCGGCAACTCGCCGTTGAGCAACAAATAACACACTTCCAGGAAATCGCATTGCTGGGCAAGTTGCTCGATCGGATAACCGCGATACAACAGCATTCCTGCTTCGCCATCAATATAAGTGATTTGCGAAGTGCAGCTGGCGGTGGACAGATAGCCCGGGTCATAAGTAAACATGCCGCTCTTGCTGTGAAGCGAACGGATGTCGATGACATCGGTACCGACACTGCCTGAAAGAATGGGAAATTCAATCGGCTCCTTGCTCCCGTCGCTGAAAGAAAGAATCACTTTACGCTGCTTTTCCATGGGTATCTCCGCGGATTTTACGAGTCTAATTAATCGTCATCACATTGCGCGAACCGGACGCTATCAGCTGACGCGAATAAGCTGCAAGACGGTTTTCATGGTGTTGTCCGCCGGCTCGGTTCTGGCCATAATCATGTCCCACAAATCGGTGTCGGGATAATCAAGCAGTTTCTTGAACACTTTGACCTGCGATTCTGTGAGCTTTGGGTAATGCTTGTCCAGAAACCCCGTCAGAACCAGGTCCAGTTCCAGCATGCCGCGCCGGCAATTCCAGCGCAGTCTGTCCATTTCCTTCATATCGTCCGCTTGACCATCAGTTCTTTAATTTTACCAATCGCCCGGGTCGGGTTCAGCCCTTTCGGGCACGCATCCACGCAATTCATGATGGTATGACAGCGGAACAACCGGTACGGGTCTTCAAGATCATCCAGCCGCTCGCTGGTCGCCTGGTCGCGGCTGTCAGCGATGAAACGGTAGGCCTGCAACAGCCCTGCCGGCCCGACGAACTTGTCCGGGTTCCACCAGAACGAGGGACATGCAGTGGAGCAGCAGGCGCACAGAATGCATTCATAAAGCCCATTCAATTCTTCCCGCTCCTCGGGAGATTGCAAACGCTCTTTTTCGGGCGCCGGATCATCATTGATTAGGTACGGCCTGATTGAATGGTATTGCTTGAAGAACTGCGTCATGTCCACAATCAGGTCACGGATCACCGGCAGTCCCGGCAGGGGCCGCAAGACCACGGGTTCTTTTAAGTCAGCGAGTTTGGTGATGCAGGCCAGCCCATTCTTGCCGTTGATGTTCATGGCGTCCGAGCCACACACCCCTTCGCGGCAGGAGCGCCGTAAGCTGAGCGAATCATCCTGTGCCTTGATACGCACCAGCGCGTCGAGCAGCATGCGATCGCTCGGCTCGGGCTGCGTGTCGTAGTCCTGCATGTAGGGCTTGGCGTCCTTGTCAGGGTCATAGCGGTAGATCGAGAAACGCATGTTGGCTCCTAGTAGACACGTACCTTGGGTTCGAAGGATTCAACTGACAGCGGCTTGAGATGAACCGGTTTATAGCTAAGGCGACGGCCTGCGCTGTAATACAGGGTGTGTTTCATCCAGTTAGCGTCGTCGCGCTTGTGATAATCGGCGCGGTCATGCGCGCCTCGCGATTCCTTGCGCGCTTCCGCCGAGACCAGCGTGGCTAAGGCCACCTCGATGAGATTATCCAACTCCAGCGCTTCGATGCGAGCGGTATTGAACACCTTGCTCTTGTCCTTGATTTCGGTGCGTTTCGCCCGTTCGGCGATTTCCCTGATTTTACTCACGCCGTCTACCAGCAGTTCAGGGAAGCGAAACACGCCGCAATGCGCCTGCATGGTCCTGCGCATATCCGTGGCGACTGCGTAAACGTTTTCGCCGTCTTTCTGGTTTTCCAATCGAGCCAGGCGCACCAGTGTAAGCTCCCCCGCATCCTTAGGCAGGTTCTTGTGGCCGGGGTTTTCTTTGAGGAATTGCACCATGTGATCTCCCGCCGACTTGCCGAACACCAGTAAATCGGTGAGCGAATTGGTGCCGAGGCGGTTCGCTCCGTGGATCGAGCAGCAGGCGCATTCGCCCGCGGCATAAAACCCCGGAACCGGCGTTTCGGGATTTTCTCCGTTCGGCACCACTACCTGGCCGTGATAATTGGTGGGAATCCCGCCCATCTGGTAATGGCAGGTCGGTACCACCGGGATCGGGTCTTTCACAGGGTCAACATTGGCGAACTTTTTGGCGATCTCACGTATTCCGGGCAGGCGTTTTTCAATCACTTCGGGGCCGAGATGGTCGAGTTTCAACAGGACGTAATCGCCATCCTTGCCTGCGCCGCGTCCTTCCTTGATTTCGGTCGCCACGGCGCGCGCGACCACATCGCGTGAAGCCAGGTCTTTCATATTAGGAGCATAGCGCTCCATGAAACGCTCGCCGTTTTTGTTAAGCAAATAACCACCCTCGCCGCGCACGCCTTCGGTAATTAAAACGCCGGCCCCGGCCACCCCGGTAGGATGGAATTGCCAGAACTCCATGTCTTCCAGCGGGATGCCGGCGCGCGCCGCCATGCCCAAGCCGTCGCCGGTATTGATGAAAGCATTGGTGCTCGCCGCATAAACGCGCCCCGCTCCCCCAGTGGCAAACAGCGTTGCGCGCGCCTGCAGGATCATCACTTCTCCGGTTTCCATTTCCAAGGCAGTGACGCCGAGCACATGCCCCTCCTGGTCTCGCATCAAATCAAGCGCCATCCACTCCACGAAAAACTGGGTATGCGCCCTCACATTGCGCTGATAGAGCGTGTGCAGCATGGCGTGGCCGGTGCGATCCGCTGCGCAGCAACTTCTTTGCACCGGCCGCTCGCCGAAATTCTGCGAATGTCCCCCGAACGGGCGCTGGTAAATGGTCCCGTTTTCATTGCGGTCAAACGGCATGCCGAAATGCTCGAGCTCATACACCACCTGCGGCGCCATGCGGCACATGAATTCAATGGCGTCCTGGTCGCCCAGATAATCCGAGCCTTTGACTGTGTCATACATGTGCCACAACCAGTTGTCCTCACCCATGTTGCCGAGCGAAGCGCCGATACCCCCTTGCGCAGCCACCGTGTGCGAACGGGTGGGGAAGACTTTAGACAGCACCGCGCATTTCAGCCCGGCTTCGGAAAGCTGCAGCGCGGCACGCAGCCCTGAACCGCCCCCGCCGACAATCACCGCATCAAATGTTCTTTTGGCGAGCGCCATTTACGCGCCCCATAAAATCTGGATTGACCACGCGGTGTAAACCAAGAGCGCAAGAATGACTGCAACCTGCGAGCCAAGTCTTATACCGGTCGCATGAACATAATCCATCAGGATGTCATGCACACCTATCCACGCATGGATGAATAGGCTTAACAGAAACAACAGGCTCGCCAAGCGCATCCATTGATGGCTAAACAGCGCCTTCCATTCGGCGTATTGCAGTGGGGACTGGGAAAGAAGAATTGCTATCACTAGCAAGGTATACATCACCATTACCACTGCACTCACCCTTTGCGCCAGCCAATCGCGCAGGCCGTCATGCGCGCCAGCCACGATGCGCTTTACCACAGCCGCGCTCCGATTAACAACGTGAGCACGATACTCACAATCAGCACCGCTGTGCTGCTCGCCTGTGCCGGCGTTAGCTCAACGCCTAGCTGCAAATCCAGCGCCAGATAACGTATGCCGGCAAAGAAGTGATGGAGGAAAGCCCATAACAGGCACAACAGCACGAACTTCACCAGCGGGCTGGCCAAAGCATCTTTGAAACCAGAATAGGTCTCAGAGGAACCGAGGCTTGCCTGCAACAACCACAACAAAAAAGGAATGAATAAAAACAGCACCGCGCCGCTGATGCGATGCAGGATGGAAACCCATCCCGGCAGAGGCAAGCGGATTTTCAGCAAATCAAGATGCTTGGGGCGCTTTTTTTCCATTGACATACTGTTATATTACAAAGCATTACACGATTTTGTTCATGTAATAGTGCTCTTTGCTATTGCACAGGCTTCTACGCCACTCTACCGGTTTATCGCCATAGGTATAAGCCACCCGCTCGATACAAAGGAGCGGTGTGCCTGGGTTGAGCTTTAACAGCTTCGCTGCCTCGCTGTTGGAGGCAACAGCCTTGATTTGTTCCACTACCTGAATAATGCGGACGCCGAATCCAGATTCGAACATGCTGTACATCTTGCATTCGTGCTGGTTGATGACCTCGGCATTGAGTCCCTTGAATAGCGCCGCGGTTACGCGGACCTCCTCTAGCAGCACCGGTTTGGCGGAAACATTGAGCAAGCGTTTGATCACCACCAGCGAAGCGCCAGTGTTGATTTCCAGGAGTTTGGCGGTTGCGCTGTCCGCCTTGCCGCGCCGGCAATCGAGAAGCTTCCCTTCCGGGTAAATCACTCCGCCTTTATCCGAGGAAATGCGCACGAAATGGAGTTGGCGCCGCTCTTCGGTGTGAGAAGCGACGAAAGTTCCCTTGCCCTGATGACGGATCAGCAAGTTGTCATCCGCCAGCTCGGCAATCGCCTTGCGCACCGTGCCCTGGCTTACGTGGTAGCGCGAAGCAAGCTCGATTTCACTGGGAATCGCCTCGCCCGGGCGCCATTCGCCGGAAATCAGGCTTTGTGTGATCAAGATCTTGATCTGCTGGTAGAGCGGGCGGAAAGCCGGCGATGGATTGGTGTTATTCATCGGCGCTTTTTTAGCACAAAAACCAAGTTTCGTCCATGATGTTATGTATCTTTTATAAGATATAAGAATTGATTGACAGAAGCAGAGTTTATTTTTACCATGCCGGAAATTCAAAAGAGCTTTACCAAGGCCTTTGCGGAGCGCGGGAAACAGCTGAAATCCTGCCTAATCAGCTTGCATCAGGAATTTGTAATTCTTTGATCCCGGGGGCTTAAATGAAAAAACCCATTCGCGTTGTAGTGACCGGTGCGGCCGGCCAAATCGGCTACAGCCTGCTGTTTCGAATCGCCGGCGGCGAAATGCTGGGTCACGACCAGCCGGTCATCCTGCAATTGCTCGAAATCACACAAGCGCAGCAGGCGCTCAAGGGTGTGGTGATGGAGCTGGAAGATTGTGCTTTTCCGCTCTTGCAAGGCATCGTCGCTACCGATGAC
>DATMDB010000069.1:0-4306 GCA_035558075.1 Burkholderiales bacterium | reverse complement strand
AACGGGATTTCCGGAAAAAACTCGCGCAACGTCCGGAAATCTACGACAGGATCATCCACACTGAGCTGCAGGCGCCCGAATATACCGCGATTGCCCCGCGCGGCTCGGCAGACCTGGTGCTCACTTTTCGCAACGTACATAATTGGGCAAAAGACGGCAGCGCCGACGCTGCTTTCAAAGCGTTTTATGATGTGCTGAAACCCGGCGGCATCCTCGGGGTAAGCGATCACCGCGCCAATCCCGGCACGCCGTTTGAAGACATGATCCGCAGCGGTTATGTAACCGAAGATTATGTGATTGAGCTTGCCCAGCGCGCTGGTTTCCGCCTGGCGGCCAAATCGGAAATCAACGCCAACCCCAAAGACACCAAGGACCATCCCGAAGGCGTGTGGACGCTGCCGCCAACGTTGCGCCTCGGCGACCAAGACCGCGAGAAATATCTGGCGATCGGCGAGAGCGACCGCATGACCCTCAAGTTCCTGAAACCGAAATAATTCAACCCTTCCTCTCACGCAGTCCGGCGGGAATCAGCCAGCGATCGAGCAATTCAAACCCGCCCTGCAGCATAAGCGCCAGCGCCGCCGCGGGAATCGCGCCGGCAAGCAGCGTCGCGCTGTCATTCAACGCCAACCCCCGCACAATGCGCTCGCCATAACCGCCGGCGCCGACAAAAGCCGCGATGGTTGCCGTTCCCACATTGATGACCGCCGAAGTCTTGATGCCGGATAGAATCGCGCGTGAAGCGAGAGGCAGCTCGATCAAACGCAAGCGCGGAAGCAGAGGCAATCCCAGCGACTGTGCCGCTTCCTGCAGCGAGGGCGCAATATCCGCGAGCCCGGTATAGGTGTTGCGCACAATCGGCAGCAATGCATAAAGAAAAAGTGCAATCAGGGCCGGCAATACGCCGATTGCGCCGAGAGCCGAAATCAAAAATGCGAGCAGCGCCAGCGACGGCAGGGTCTGAATCACTCCCACCACTGAAAGAATCGGCTGCCGCAGCGCAGGCGCGTGCGCGGCGCAGATCCCCAGCGGTATGCCCAGCAACACCGCGCCTGCAAGCGAAACGAACACCAGCAACAAGTGTTCGGCGGTCAAGTGCCAGAAATCTTCGGCAAAGAGCAGAGTGAGAAAATTTCTCCCGGCGCTCTCGGCCGGTTTATGTCCTGCGCCGGGGGAGAGGAAATCCACAGCGATGGCCGCAAATGGTTTGCCTTCGAGCTCCGCCTCAGCGTTCATCGCCGCCATTTGCGTTTCTGAAATCCGCCCTTTCAGTTTTTGTAGCGCCGCCCAGGTTTTGGGGAAACGGCCGGGCACATCGAGGCGATACAACAGCAGCGCTTCGTAAGCAGGGAAAAAATGCTTGTCGTCGTTCAGCACGCGCAAGCCGTACTTGGCGATTTTGGCGTCGGTAGAATAAATGTCCATAACATCGATCTTGCCTTTGTCCAGCGCCTCATAAGCCAGGCCGTGGTCGAGGCCGAGCGGGTCAAACGGCAGCGCATACGTGCTTTTGAGCCGTGGCCAGCCGTCCTTGCGGTTCAAGAACTCCTGAGATAATCCCAATTTCAGTTCCGGCTTGCGGGCAAGATCGCTGATGCTTGAAACGCCAAGCTGAGCGGCGCGCGCATTCAGCATCGCGAGCGCGTAAGTGTTGTCGAATCCCAGCGGCACTGCCGCCAGGCCGAGCGGCGCGAGTTCGCGGTTGAGCGCCGCGAGATCGCCAGCCGCATTCTTTTTCAGCAACTCGAACCAGATGGTCCCGGAATATTCCGGATAAATGTCGATGCTCCCGCTTTGCAACGCCGCAAACAATATTCCGGTATTGCCCAGCCCTTGCTTGTGCGCCACCTTCGCTTCATTGGCACGGCTTGCGGTTTGAGTCAGGATTTCGCCGAGAATATAGGATTCGGTGAAGCGCTTGGAGCCGATGTCGAGCGTAGCTTCGCCAAAGGCCGCGGACGCAAGCAGCAGCAGCAAAAGGCACGGTACTTTAGTCTTCATCACGGCATCTCAGCGACCCATGAGCGCTGCGCGTGGACGAACTGCCTCACATACGGTTCGGCGGGATGATGCAGCAAATCATCGAGGGCGCCGCGTTGCACCACCCTTCCATCACGCAAGAGCACGATGTCGGAAGCCAAATAAGCCGCCTCGTTCATATCGTGCGTCACCAGAATGACCGTTTTGCCAAGATGAGTGAAAATACCTTTGAGCTCGGTTTGCAATTCGCTGCGGACGATCGGGTCGAGCGCGCCTAATGGTTCATCGAGGAGCAACACCTCGGGATCGAGCATCAGCGCGCGCATCAGCCCGACGCGCTGCTTCTGGCCGCCGGAGAGTTGGTGCGGATGGCGTGAAAGCACGGCGGGCGGAAGCCTGACCAGATCCGCCAAATGGTTCACCCGCTCGTCTATCCAGGATGGGATGCGCCGCAGGAAGCGCGCAAGCAAAGTCACGTTGTCGCGCGCAGTCAAATGAGGAAACAGGCCGCCGTCCTGAATTACGTAGCCGATGGCATGGCGAACGCGCTCCACATTGTCCGCAGTCAAAGGCTCCGCATTGAAAACAACCCGGCCGCTGTCGGGTCGAATCAACCCCAGCATGAGCCGCAGCAGTGTGGATTTGCCGCTGCCGCTTTCGCCAATCAGTGCAGTCGTGCCTGCATGAAACGCCAGGCTGGCCGGGGCAAGAGCGATTTGCCGGCCATAACTTTTGCAAACGTTTTCAACAGCGATCATCCCATGCCCTTTGCTGCAAATCCTGAGCTAGCCTAGCACCTGTCCGTCTGCCGCGCTACCGCGCAAAACCGCGCAATTGCAGGTAAAATTGCCCTGTTTAAAACTAAGGAACCGCACATGGACTCGCAATTCTTGAGCCTCAAGCCCAAAACCGAATTCACCCGCCGCGAGTTTGTGGTGAGCATGCTGGCCACCGGGTTTGCGCTCGCCGTCCGGCCCGTATCTGCGCAAACGATCCACACCGATGACGGCGGACTGACCGCAGGCGAAGTAAAAATTCCGGTGCGAGACGGCAAGATTCCTGCATACCGTGCAATGCCTGCCAGGGGCAGCGGGTTTCCGGTGGTGCTGGTGGTGCAGGAAATCTTTGGCGTGCATGAGCATATTAAAGATGTATGCCGGCGGTTAGCAAAACTCGGCTATCTGGCGATCGCGCCGGAACTCTACGCGCGCCAGGGCGATGTGTCGAAGCTTTCGGATATTCAGCAGATTCTGGATCAAGTCGTATCCAAAGTCCCTGATGCGCAAGTCATGTCCGACTTCGATGCTACGGCGACCTGGGCGGGGAAAAACCGTGGCAACACGAAAAAACTGGGCATCACCGGCTTCTGCTGGGGAGGGCGCATCGTGTGGTTGTATGCCGCGCACAGCAGCAAGCTCAAAGCCGGAGTCGCCTGGTACGGACCACTGCTGTGGAAAACCAACAAGCTCCAGGCCAAAAATCCTATCGATATGGCAGGACTGCTCAAGGCGCCGGTGCTTGGCCTCTACGGCGGCGCCGACCCGGGCATTCCGCTCGATGCCGTGGAGGCTCTGCGCAAAGCGCTCACAGCCGCTGGAAGCAAATCGGAAATCGTCGTCTATCCGGACACGCCGCACGGCTTTTACGCCGACTACCGGCCGAGTTACCGCAAGGAGCAGGCTGAAGACGGCTGGAAGCGGCTTAAGCAATGGTTCAAGACTTACGGTGTTGCCTAGGACGTTAATCTAAGGAGCAATATTCATGCGTACCCTGCTGGGCATTTTTGCCGGGCTCATATTTAGCCTGCCGGCGCACGCAGTTGCCCTTGCGAGTCTCAGCAATAAAGATGTGGTCGCGGGTCTCAAGGAAGCGTTAAGCCAGGGCTCGAACGCAGCAATAGCAAAACTCGGCGTGGAAAACGGTTTCCTCGGAAACCAGCGCGTGAAAATCCCGCTGCCCGACAAGTTGCAGAAAATAGACGCAACAATGCGCAAATTTGGGTTGGGCAAGTATTCCGACGAACTCATTACCGGCATGAACCGCGCGGCAGAGGCCGCGGTGCCCGAGGCCAAGATACTGCTGCTAGGCGCGGTGAAGAAAATGAGCATGAAGGACGCCAAAGGCATCCTCACCGGCGGTGACGATGCGGCGACTCAGTATTTCCGCAATAATACCGAAAGCCAGCTGCGCGCCAAATTCCTGCCGATTGTCACCAAAACCGTGCGCCAAGTTGGAGTGGTGAAAAAATATGATGAATATACCGCCAAAGCTGCGGCGCTTGGGCTCGCCGACCATCCGAACATGGAGCAGTACGTCACGCAGAAAG
>DATMDB010000068.1:0-2927 GCA_035558075.1 Burkholderiales bacterium | reverse complement strand
TATTGCTGATTTTCGATTTGCGGGCGCAGGGTCTGCACGGCGCCGATGAGGACGAGGTCTTTCGCACTTTGCCGCAGTTCCCGGAGGCGAGCGCCGCGCATTTGTGCCGCCTGGTGCTGATGCATTTAATGCCGGCGCTGGTGGAGGCCGATGTTCAGGAATTCGGAAAAGCAGTAAGCGAACTGCAGCGCGTGGTAGGCGATCATTTTGCCCCGGCGCAGGGCGGACGTTATGCCAGCCGCAAAGTGAGCGAAGTGCTTGCCTGGCTGGAGAACCAAGGCGTGAATTGCGTCGGCCAGAGCTCATGGGGGCCGACCGGTTTTGCCGTAGTGGATTCCGAAATCCGCGCAGGCAGCCTGCTGCGGGAAGTGGAAGCGCGCTGGGGAGCGGACAGCGCGTTGCGCTTTAAAGTCTGTGCCGCGCGCAATCGCGGCGGAGAGGTGCTGCTGCAGCAACGCAGCATCAAGACCGGCACGATCTGATAGACCAATTCCCGCGGGGCTTATGCAGAAACTTCGTTTATTTTTATTGCACATGATTACGCCCACCCCAAATGTCAGCCCGTTCGACGTGAACATGGCCTATGACGCCGGGTACAACGCGGTGGCGGCGTATACCAACATCACTCTCGACCAGGTTCAGGCACTGACTCAGGATGTGATTTTTTCGCGCGGGCCGAATGGCGTGAAGCGCACCGGGATTTTCATCGGCGGGCGCGAAATCGGCATGGCGGCAGACATGCTGGATGCCGCAAGACTGGCAATGGTGCCGCCGTTCGAGGTGTCGGTGTTCGCTGATCCTTCAGGCGCTTTCACCACTGCGGCGGCGATGGTCGCGGCAGTGGAAAGGCAGTTGAAGCGGGTGCATCACTGCGATCTGCAAGGCCGCGAAGTGCTGGTGATGGGCGGCACCGGGCCGGTCGGCACCGCCGCCGCAGTGCTGGCTTCCGGAGCCGGGGCCAAGGTAAGGATTGCCAGCCACAGCAGCGCTAATCGGGCGCGCATGTCTTCGCAAGTCGCCAACGCCCGTTATGGCGCCACCACCGAACCTGTGGATGCGAGTTCCGAAGATAACAAATCTGCGGCGATTACCGGGATGGAAGTGGTGATGGCCACCGCCAAAGCCGGCGTGCAGGTGCTGAGTCAGCAATTGCTGAAGCAGGCATCGCGTCTGCTGGTGGCCGCGGATATCAACGCCGTGCCGCCCGCCGGCATCGAAGGGGTCGGCCTGACGGACGATGGCGTGCCGCTTGCCGCGGGCTCGCGCAAGGCGGTGGGGATTGGCGCGCTGGCGATCGGCAATATCAAATACCAGGTGCAGCGCGGCCTGTTTGAAGAAATGCTGCAGGCGGAAAAACCGCTGTATCTGGATTTCCGCGAAGCGTTTGCATTGGCGCGTAAACATGTCAGCTGAGTGCAAAACTTATCTTATCGCAGCGCTTACCGCCAGGGCGCTGGCGCAATCCGCCAGGCGCGGGGGTTTTCCAGTGGTGGTGCTGGATTTATATAACGACCTGGATACGCACCGCTACGCCCAGCACAGCCGGGCGGTAGCGCAGCATGAACAAGGTTTCGATGCAGCGGCGCTGCTCAAAGCGGCGGACGAGTTGTGCCCGCCGCAACACTGCGCCGGCCTGATATGCGGCTCCGGTTTCGAAGACCAGCCGCAGCTGCTCAAGCAGCTTGCCGCAGGCAGGCCGTTATACGGCAATACTGCGGAAACAGTGACACGGATTAAAGACCCGAGGCAATTTTTTGCGCTGCTCGATGAACTTGAAATGACGCACCCGGAAGTGCGCTTCGCGCCGCCGCGGCCGGCTTGCGGATGGCTTGCCAAAAAAATCGGCGGCTACGGAGGAACTCATGTCTTGCCGGCCGCCGGCAGACAGCCGGATGGAATGCATTACTACCAGAAACTCGAGTCAGGGCGCAGCATGTCAGCAACTTTTCTCGCTGACGGGAAGAAATCGCACATTATCGGTTTTAACGAGCAGTGGACCACCAGTGCCGGATCGCCTTTTAGTTATGCCGGCGCAATCAGCCATGCGAAACTCGATGCCGTTTTACAAGCAGAAATCGCGCGCAAACTCGATCAGCTGGTGCAGGCAAGCGGCCTCGCGGGGTTGAACGGCATGGATTTTCTCCTGCGCGGCAATGAATACAGGGTGCTGGAGATCAACCCGCGACCGTGTGCAACCATGGATTTGTATGATGACGATTGCACCGAGTCCCTGTTTGGCTGGCACCTGCGTGCCTGCCGTGGTGAATTGCCTCAAGCGCACCTGGTCACGCAAAAAATCACGAGAGGGCACGCAGTAATATATGCGGAGCGGACGCTGCGCATACCTATGAACATGAAGTTCCCGGAGTGGGTGAGCGATATTCCGGGAGCGGATAAACAATTCGCGCCGGGCGCGCCGGTGTGCATGGTGCATGCGCAAGGTGCATCGGCGCAGCAGGTAAAGCGGCTGTTGATGCAGCGGCAAGCAGCCATCGCAAGAGCGATAACGGAGGAAGCGGCGTGAGCGCGCCACATCATGAAATTACCGGAGGTTCGGCTCTGCACGCGCAGGCCGCGCTATGGCCTAGCGTCAACGGTCGAGCCGCGCCTTTGATTGCAGCGCTGTTGCGCGAGCATCAAGCGCTGCGTCTTGGCGTGACGCGCGGGCAGCAGGGCCACACCATCGTGGACGCCGGAATTGCACACGCCGGCGGGCTGGAAGCAGGGCGGCGTATCGCTGAAATCTGCATGGGAGGCCTTGGCACAGTGAGTCTTTCGTCAAGCGCTGTGCGCTGGCCGCTGCAAGTAACCGCGCATTCGAGTAACCCGGTACTGGCGTGCCTGGGCAGCCAATATGCGGGATGGAGTTTATCGCACGGCAGCGGCAAAAGCGCGTTTCATGCTCTGGGTTCCGGGCCGGGACGTTC
>DATMDB010000067.1:0-16386 GCA_035558075.1 Burkholderiales bacterium | reverse complement strand
TGGGACGTGCCCTGGGCGAAACCATGGCGGTTACCTTCGTCATCGGCAATGCACATCAAGTCTACACATCGCTGCTCGCGCCGGGCAACAGCATCGCCTCCGCACTCGCCAACGAATTCACCGAAGCCGTCGGCGATTTGTATACGGCCGCCCTGATCGAGTTGGGGCTGCTGCTGTTTCTAATCACCGTGATCGTACTGGCGCTTGCCAAGCTGCTCTTGTTGCAGCTCGCCAAGATGGAAGGCGCCCAGACCTGAGGCAACATGAATCCTATTTACCGCCGCCGGCGGCTGATTAACGGATTTAATCTTTTTGTCTCCATGCTTACCGTGGCTTTCGGCCTGTTTTGGCTCGCCTGGATACTATGGACGCTGGCGGACAACGGCCTGCACGCCATCAACCTGACGATCTTCATGCAAAGCACGCCGCCTCCGGGCAGCAACGGCGGCCTGGCTAACGCCATCTTTGGAAGCCTGTTAATGACTTCAATCGCGGTTTTAATTGGCACTCCGGTGGGGATACTGGCGGGGACTTACCTCGCGGAATACGGGCGTGGCGGCTGGCTTGCGCCGGCCACGCGGTTTATCAACGACATCCTCCTCAGCGCGCCGTCCATCGTCGTCGGACTTTTTGTTTACGCCGTTTACGTCGCAAACGTGAAACACTTTTCCGGGTGGGCTGGCGCATGCGCGCTTGCGCTCATCGTGATTCCGGTGGTATTAAAAACCACCGAGAACATGCTGCGGCTTATTCCCAACAGCCTGCGTGAAGCCGCTGCTGCCCTAGGCGCGCCGCGCTGGAAAATAATCACGATGGTCACTTTGCGCGCCTCCCGAGCGGGCATCTTGACCGGGATTCTGCTCGCCATCGCCCGTATCAGCGGCGAGACCGCGCCGCTTCTCTTCACCTCACTCAACAACCAGTTCTGGTCCTCGAACTTCAACGCGCCGATGGCAAACCTGCCGGTCGTGATTTTTCAGTTCGCCATGAGCCCGTACAGCGACTGGCAGAGGCTGGCGTGGGGCGGCGCACTGCTTATTACGGTTGCCGTGCTCATTTTTAACATTATCGGCCGAACGCTGTTCGGCCAAAAATCACCCCTGCAGTAGCCTGAATTTGGAATCCATCATGGACGAATCTAACGCATCTTCGCCCAAGATCAAAATACACAACCTGAGCTTTTATTACGGCAACTATCAGGCGTTGAAACCTATGGATTTCGAGATACCGGAAAAGCGGGTCACCGCGTTTATCGGGCCTTCGGGCTGCGGCAAGTCAACCTTATTGCGCACGTTTAACCGGATGTACGAGTTGTATCCCAACCAGCGGGCGACAGGAGAGATCCTGATGGACGGGGAAAACGTCCTTGATCCGCGCCAGGATCTCAACATGCTGCGCGCCAAGGTGGGCATGGTGTTTCAGAAGCCCACGCCGTTCCCCATGTCTATTTTCGACAATATTGTCTTTGGCATCAAACTCTACGAGAGCCTTTCCCGGCGCGAACTAGAGGAGCGGGTTGAATGGGCACTGCGCAAAGCCGCGCTATGGGATGAAGTCAAGGATAAACTGAACCAAAGCGGAACCAGCCTATCCGGCGGGCAACAACAGCGTTTGTGCATTGCGCGTGCCATCGCAGTGAAGCCCGAGGTGCTGTTGCTGGATGAGCCAGCTTCCGCTCTGGACCCGCTTTCGACCGCGCGCATCGAAGAGTTGATCCACGAACTCAAGGAAGACTACACCATTGCCATCGTCACCCACAACATGCAACAGGCAGCGCGCGTCTCCGACTATACTGCGTATATGTACCTGGGCGAACTGATTGAATTCGGCAGGACGGATGAAATTTTCATCAAGCCCAAGCGCAAAGAAACGGAAGACTACATCACCGGCCGCTTTGGCTAGACGAAGGGAAAAGCATGAACGAGCATACATTAAAACAGTTTGACACCGACATGGAGGCCATCCGCACCGCGGTGCTGAACATGGGCGGCCTGGTTGAACAACAACTGCTGCGAGGCATCAATGCCTTGAAATCGGGAGACGGCGAAGCCGCGCACGATGTGCTCGCAGATGAGGGACGCATCAACAGCATGCAGGTGGAAATCGATCAGTTGTGCAGCCAGATAATAAGTAGGCGCCAGCCCACGGCGATCGATTTGCGCCTGGTGATGACGTTTGGCAAAACCATCAACGATCTGGAACGCATCGGTGACGAAGCCAAGAAAGTTGCGACCAAGGCGCAACAGCTCCGCCAAAGCCGCCGCGTCACGGCGGGACAGTTGCACGTCCTCACCTGGGTGTCGGAAACCGCCCGGCAGATGGTGCAAAAAGCGCTGGATGCCCTGGCGCGCCTGGATCTTAAAGCCGCGGCGGAAGTGCTACGCGAAGACGAGAAGGTTGACGCCGAGTTCGTGAGCATCATGCGGCAGATGGTGAGCTATGCCATGGAGGATCCGCATACCATTTCCGCATGCATCGAAATCGTGCTGATTGCCAAGGCCATCGAGCGCATCGGCGACCACGCCAAGAATATTAGCGAGTACGTGGTGCATGTAGTGAAAGGCAAGGACGTAAGACACGCGAGCCTGGCCGAAATCCAGCAGGAAATCAGCAAGGGATGAACACGACGGTGTTGATCGTTGAAGACGAACCCGCCATTCAGGAACTCCTTTCCACCACGCTGATCCGCGCCGGTTACGAAGTGCAGCGCGCGTCCGATGCTAATGTCGCGATGGATACATTGCGTAACACTCTCCCGGACATGATTCTCCTCGACTGGATGCTGCCCGGCCGTTCGGGGCTGACATTTGCCCGCGAGCTCAGGAGCAACCCCCGCACCAAGTCCGTGCCCATCATCATGGTGACGGCGCGGGTAGAGGAAGACAGCAGAGTCACCGGCCTCGAGCACGGTGTGGACGACTACATCACCAAACCGTTCTCGCCGCGGGAATTACTGGCAAGAGTCAAGGCGGTGCTGCGCCGGCGGGCGCCGCACTCCACCGATGATGCCGTCAAAATCGGCACCCTCGTCCTTAACCCGGTTTCGCACCGGGTTGCTGCCGGGAGCAAATCTCTGCGCATCGGTCCGACCGAGTTCCGTCTGCTCCACTTTTTAATGACCCACCCGGATCGTGTATACTCACGCGCACAACTGTTGGATCAAGTCTGGGGCGATCATGTATTTTTGGGAGAGCGCACAGTGGATGTCCATATCCGCCGCTTGCGCCTGGCCTTGGAACCAAGCGGCCATGATAAATTGATTGAGACAGTGCGCGGTAGCGGTTATCTCCTCATCGGCAAACCAGGGAACCTCTGAATAAGTCCGCACGCGTCCGCGTTGCTGGCAAAATGCAGATGGATGCGAGACGCGCAACGCAGCCCATACTTGACCGTATGGGAAAGGAGCGCAACGACGCAGACGCCGCATTTTGCCGCAACCCCTTAAGGGACGGGGTGCTTTTCGCGCATCGCGTCGTTGCTCGCCCTTGCAATACTCCCGGTATTGCCGCGCGCTCGCGCCTCGCGCTACATCGAAAATCACTCCCGTCGCGCACGTGCGGGACTTGTTCGGAGGTTCCTTGATGGGTTCCCTCTGGAATCGCAGCGTTGCGGCGCTGGCGATAACCCTGGCGATTTCTCTGCTCGGCGGACTGATGTTTGGTACGCACGCAGCGTTAAGCATTCTCGCCATTGGCGCGTTACTCCTGGTTTTCTACCACATCCACCACCTCGCCCAACTTGAGCGCTGGGCACAAAGCGAGATAGACACCCCGGTGCCGCTGGGCAGCTGGGTGTGGGAGCAAGCATTTGCCAACCTTTACCGGCGCGTGCGCCGGCACAAAGAAGTCGAAAAAAGCCTTGCCGCCACGCTGGCGCGAATGCGCGAGGCCAGCGAAGCCATGCCCGACGGCATGGTGATTCTCACTGGCGATGACCACATCGAGTGGTTCAATCGGCGCACCATCAGCCACCTGGGCCTGGACCCGGAGCACGATATCGGCCAGCCGCTTGCCAATCTGGTGCGCCAACCCGAGATCGTCGAGTTCCTCACTCACGGCAATTTTGGTGAACCGCTAATTGTGAAACTGGCGCGCGACCCGCGGCTCACTCTGGCGCTGCAGATCATTCCTTACGGTACCGAGCAAAAACTCCTCGTCAGCCGCGATGTCTCGAAGCTGGAGGAAGTGGAAACGGTGCGCCGGGACTTCATCGCCAATGTCTCGCACGAACTGCGTACCCCGCTTACCGTGCTGTGCGGGTTCCTGGAAACGCTGGAAAGCATGTCTCCGGATGATTCCGACGCGCCGCGCTTTCTGAAACTTATGAAAACCCAGGCTGACAGCATGCAACGGCTGGTCAATGACCTGCTGACGCTTTCGCAGCTTGAAAGCCCGCAGAATCCGCTCAAGGAACAGCCACTGGACATCGCCAAGCTGATGGAACGCGTGTACGGTGATGCGCAAGCATTAAGCGCCGGTCGCCACAAAATCCACCTGCAAGTCGATTCCAGCAGCAAAATTCTGGGCAGCGAATCGGAGCTGGTCAGCGCGTTTGGCAACCTCGCTAGCAATGCCGTGCGCTACACCGCGCAAGGCGGAACAATCACGCTGCGTTGGTACAGCAACGGCAGTGGCGCGGTGTTTGAAGTGCGCGATAACGGGATCGGCATTGCGCCGGAACACATTCCGCGCATCACCGAACGCTTTTACCGCGTTGATCGCGGCCGCTCGCGCGATACCGGCGGCACGGGTCTCGGGCTGGCTATCGTCAAGCACGTGGTGCTGCGGCACCAGGCCGAACTCGCCATCGACAGTACGCCGGGAAAAGGCAGCAGTTTTGCCATCCGCTTTCCGGCAGCACGCTGCATTCTCTAATCCTGTCCTACGTTCCCCACCTGAATGTAAGGTCGCTCAAATCTGTTACAGAAGAATCAAAAAACCTTCATTAAAGTTTCTTATTTCACTGACAGACTGCTTTGCGCATTACCTGACTACGCATGCACGCCGGAAAGCAGGTCACATGCCGCCTCCGCGTCAGGGCGATTATCCAGTGTTGATGACACACGAAAATTGCTAAACTATGGCAAAGAGGGCAGGTCCGGCGACCGATTATCAAAATCGGCTGTAAACAAATCCCGTGCATGGAATGGGCTAATGCGGGTGCAACGCGCAAGAAACCAGGCCCGCTGCTTGAGACTCAACGTACCATTCCTTAATTTCCTGCTGTGGCGTAACCCTTATACTTTTTACCGCGCCACCGGCGATAAGCGTGGTGACCAGAGCGCCAAAACTTTCACAATCCGGCATGTCGAGGATCAAGACCGCATCGAATTCGCCATGCCCCCGCTGCACATGCTCGATTTTTCCGCCTAGCTGCTCAACAACAGAAAACATTGCGCCCGAGCGATTCGGTTCCTTGATCAAAACCTTGCGCACCTTGGGGATATAGTTCACATCCAACCGATAGCGTAACATTTCATCCTCAGCCGTCTTTGTGGCCTGTGCTTTCACTCGCCAGGAGCCATGTAGCACCCCAATACGTCATTCCACTCATGGCTATCCAAATGTTTTTGCGCCCTAAATTGATGGTGCGAGGCTTCAGTGCCTGCTGCGGCAATTGATTCATCAACCTCTTTGCGTCCCGTTAAGGGAACGAAGTGGTAATCTTCCATCAGGGCTTCACTCGCTGCCGGTCAACATAGTTAACTTCGTCTCTGTAAATACGGATTGGCTTTCCCTGCCTGAAATTATGTACCGGCAACATTGAATTTTTATGAAGGTTTGATTACATTCAGCGGCTTAACCTCCTTATACCAGAAGGCTTGCGTAATCAACGATTTCTCATAAAACTTTAAAGAAACGGCGCTATGTTTATAGATTTAAATGAACAGAAAGAAGCAAGTTAATCCTATTCAAAAAAAGGGAACAAAGCATGGATTTGATCTTGTGGCGGCACGCAGAAGCCGAGGAAGGAACGCCTGACCTCAAAAGAAAGCTCACCAAGCGCGGATTAAAACAGTCCAAGAAGGTCTCCGAGTGGCTCGTCCCCAGACTCCCCGAAAGATACAAAATTTACGTCAGTCCCGCCGACCGGGCAAGACAAACGGCGGAAGCGCTGGGTCTGCCTTTTACCCTGTCTGAACACGTTAGTCCCGCCGCCACGGCGGCACACATACTAGCGCAAGTGAACTGGCCCAGCGCAAAAGGCGTGACGGTCGTGGTGGGCCATCAGCCGGCTTTGGGGCAGGTGGCGGCGCTGCTGCTCTCCGGTAGCGAAGCAAATTGGAGCATCAAGAAGGGAGCGTTGTGGTGGTTCAGCAACCGACTGCGCGACGATGAAACACAAATTGTGTTGCGCGCAGTTGTTACAGCGGACCTGCTATGAAAATTTGTTTTAAAAGCGGGCATTGAAATGGTTCATCGTACTTACAAGAATCGTTACGGCTTGTTCGAAACAAGCATGTAATAAAATTGTCATAATTTTGTAGTAAACTAGGGTGAGTTTGGAAAGGTGTTTTTTAAAATATAACGGTCTAAATAAGAACACGGTTTGTCGTAACTTCCTGTCTCATCGGCGATTTTACAGACCCGATCTCTACTAAGCTATGTTGTCCCCGGCCATTTTAGCTGCGCAGCCCGCCACCCCGCGCAACCTTTTGGGAAAAAATCCCGTGGCTTCGCATTTTCTTAACCGCGAACTGGGTATATTGGAATTCAACCAGCGCGTATTGGCACAGGCGGAAAACCCTGAGGCGCCGCTGCTCGAGCGCCTGAAATTTCTCTGCATCTTCAGCAGCATCATGGATGAGTTTTTTGAAATCCGCATGGCCGGACTGAAAGAGCAGATCAAGCTGAATGCCTTGGGTGCTGGACCGGACGGCATGAAAGCGGATGAAGTATTCCGCCTGGTAAGCCGGCAGGCGCACTCCATGATCGCGAGGCAATACGACCTGTTCAACAACTATGTCGTGCCCGGGCTCGCCGAGCAAGGCATACAGTTTTTGCGCCGTTCGAATTGGAACCAAGCACAGCAACAATGGGTCCGGGATTATTTCTCCCGCGAAATGATGCCTGTTTTGACGCCGATCGGCCTCGACCCGGCGCATCCTTTCCCGCGGCTCTTCAACAAGAGCCTCAACTTCGCGGTGGAGCTTGAGGGACGGGACGCCTTCGGCCGTAACTCGGGCACCGCGATTGTTCAGGCACCGAGGGTGTTGCCGCGCGTTATCCGGCTACCGCGTGAGCTCACGAGTTGCGAATATGGCTTCGTGTTCCTTTCTTCCATCCTGCATGAATACGTGGGCGAACTTTTCTCCGGCATGAACGTGCTCGGTTGTTACCAGTTCCGGATCACGCGCAACAGCGACCTGTTCGTGGACGAGGAAGAAATCAAGAACCTGCGAGTAGCGCTGCAAGGAGAGCTCCCGCTGCGTCATTTTGGAGACGCAGTGCGCCTCGAGGTCGCCGAAACCTGCTCTCCGCAAATGACTGAGTTTTTGTTGCAGCAATTCAGCCTGGGTGAAATCGATTTGTACCGGGTCAACGGGCCCGTCAATTTAGTGCGGCTCATGCAAATACCCGAGCAGGTCGATCGTCCCGATCTCAAGTATCCGGTGTTCGTGCCTGGCCTCGCCAAGAGCCTGGAAAAGCGCCAGGATATTTTCAAAAACATCCGTAAAAACGACATATTGCTGCACCATCCGTTCCAATCCTTCAACCCGGTCATCAGCTTCGTGCAACAAGCGGCGGCCGATCCCAAAGTAGTAGCGATCAAGCAAACCATTTACCGCACCGGAATGGATTCGGTTTTGATGGAAGCCTTGATCAACGCCGCGCGTAGCGGCAAGGAAGTCACGGTAGTGCTGGAGCTGAAAGCCCGTTTTGATGAGGAAGCCAATCTGAATTGGGCGACAAGGCTCGAAGAAGTGGGGGCGCACGTGGTGTATGGCGTAGTGGGCCACAAAACCCACGCCAAGATCGCCATGGTGGTGCGGCGCGAGGCGGACAAGCTGCGCCGCTATGTTCATCTCGGCACCGGCAATTACCATACGTCCACCGCGAAGCTCTACACCGACTTCGGCCTCTTTACCTGCAACGAGGAGATTTGCGAGGACGTAAATGAAGTATTCAAGCAACTCACCGGGCTGGGCAAGGCCGGCAAGCTCCATCACCTGTGGCAGTCGCCATTCAATCTGCATCAGAAAATAGTCGAGGCCATACGCAACGAGGCGAAACACGCGGAAGCCGGGCAGCCCGCTGCTATTATCGCCAAAATGAACGCGCTGCTCGAACCGGAAATCATCGAAGCGCTTTATGAGGCATCGAAAGCAGGAGTAAAAATAGATTTGATCATTCGCGCGGTTTGCGCTTTGCGCCCGGGGCTGCCGAACTTATCGGAAAATATCCGGGTAAGATCAATAGTCGGGCGCTTTCTCGAACACAGCCGTATTTTTTATTTCCAGAACGGCAGCAGCGAAGACGTCTATCTTTCCAGCGCAGACTGGATGGATCGTAATTTTTTCCGTCGCATCGAACTCTGCTTCCCCGTGCTCGATCCGCGCCTGAAAAAGCGCGTTATCAATGAAGGTCTCAAACCCTATCTCGCCGATGATCGCCAGACCTGGGAAATGGACGCGGATGGTCAGTACCATAAAAAAATATCTGAATCCAGTAAACCCCGCTGCGCCCAGGAAGAGTTGCTGGCCTTATTGGCGTCTACTGTCTAGCCGGTTCCTTCCACCCCGCCATAATGGCGCACGTTCCGCCACCCGCCGGGGAAAGCGAAAACTTTTCGCATTCGCAAACCCGGATTCATCCCGGCGCTGCAAGCTACTGGCGACGGGCCTTGCTGGAAACGCAGCGGACGCACACGATATGGAAAGCAGCATAGCGGCGGGAATCCATCGAATTCTCTCGACAAGCATCAGGCTGATGCAACGCGGGCGCATGCAACAAGACCACTTTCCGGTCCTTGAGCGGGAGCCGCTATGGCAGTGAACGAATCAGTTTACGCGTGCTAAACTACCTCTGTGGTGCGGATCACCCGCCAGGCGGGGGCGGGTCTGCACAGCCCGGTTAAGCGCTTAACCTCAAAACAATTGGTGGGTTACCGTGCACCAAATACTTGCAGCCGTCGATCTTGGATCCAATAGCTTCCACTTGCAAGTCGCCCGGGTTGAGGGTCAGCAAATTTACGCGCTGGATTCATTGAGAGAGCCGGTGCGCTTGGGTGCGGGGCTGACTGCCGAGAAGCGCCTCGACGAGGCTTCACAGGAGCGCGCGCTGGATTGCCTGAGGCGCTTTGGCGAGAGACTGCGCGGTCTGCCGCGCAGTTCGGTGCGGGTGGTCGGAACCAATTCTTTACGGGTCGCCAAAAATGCATCGGCGTTCTTGGCAAAGGCGCAAGCCGCGCTGGGTTTTCCGATTGAAGTCATTGCCGGACTCGAGGAAGCGCGCCTTATTTATCTGGGCGTCGCGCACAAACTGCCCCTGTCGAAACAAAAGCGGCTGATCGTGGACATCGGCGGTGGTTCCACCGAGCTCATCATCGGCAGCGGGTTCAAGCCCGATCACCTAGAAAGCCTGTATATGGGCTGTGTAAGCTACAGCCTGCGCTATTTCCCTGACGGCAAAATCAGCAAAAGCAATATGCAACAGGCGGTGCTGGCTGCGCGCAACGAGCTGCAGGTCAGCCGCGCCGCATTCGATGCGGAACATTGGCAGGAGGCGGTGGGGTCATCGGGCACCGCGCGCGCCCTGGAAGAAATCATGCAGGCCAGCGGCTTCAGCGAGTCGGGCATCACTGAAGAGGGTCTGGACAAGTTGTGCACCGCGCTGCTTAAGGCCGGGGATTCAAAACGCGTGGAACTGGCTGGTTTGCGCCCCGACCGGGCTCCCGTTCTTCCTGGAGGGCTCGCCATCATGCAGGCGGTATTTTCGGAACTGGAGGTGCGCCGAATGGCGACAACCGGCGGCGCATTGCGCGAAGGCATTCTCTACGATTTACTCGGGCGTATCGGCCACCACGACATGCGCGACGTCACGGTACAACAGTTTACGCGCCGGTATCATATTGACATGCGCCAGGCAAAACGCGTCGAGGCGCTGGCCTCGGCTTTATTCAAACAGCTGGCAAAAGGCCAGGAGTCCGGCGCAGACGGTGATTTGCAACTGCTGATGTGGGCGGCGAAGCTGCATGAGATCGGAATTTCCATTTCCCACAGCAGTTACCACAAGCACGGCGCGTACATCATAAACAATGCGGATATGCCGGGCTTTTCGAAAAACGAGCAGTCGCACGTGAGCATGCTGCTGCTCGCCCATCGCGGGTCTCTGAAAAAAATCCAGGGGCTGCTGACCCACGGCGGCGACAGTTGCCAGGTGTTGGCGCTGCGTCTGGCCACTCTGTTCTGTCGCAGCCGCACCGACGTGTCCTTGCCCCAGATTCGCGCCAAGAGGACGTCTCGCGGGTTCGATGTCGCGGTCGACGGAGAATGGTTAAGCCGCAATCCACTGACGGAAGCCTCTTTGCAAGACGAAGTCGGTGAATGGAAGAAGCTTGATCTGCGGCTCGAGATCAAGACTATCAACGCAGTAGAGGATGCTGCCTGAGGGCTTTGTGCCGATGCGCCGGACCAGATGCCTGGACCAGCGGGAGCCGCTCGGACATCACTCAGCGCCAGAAAACCTTAACGCTGATGCATTCCTCCCATGCCCGACGCATTTCCTGAAGCTGTCGTCTTACGGCATGCGCGTTCCAACCGCTAATCAGGTTGACTGCCGATCGGCTTTCACGGCGGCATTGACTCAGTTCATCAAGCAACTTGCGCATCGTGGCCGCATCGTTGAGCAATCCCAATATATCCTGAAGGCCGCCGAGGGCCTTGAGATAGCGCCGGGCGCGTTTGCGCAGGTACAAGCCGGAGAAAAAATCCGCCGTGTAACGGAGTTTTTTGGCGGCAATGCGCAAACGGTGGCGCTCCCGTTCATTGAGCCTGGCAAGGTGCCGGCCGAGCTTTATCAATCGCCCGTAGCATTTTTCCAGCAGAGCTTGAGCAAACTCCGCAACCGGCATGGTCGCTGTTAATGGCGCCGATCCCGCTTTTTCGTTGAACCATGGCCGGCGGATCAGGAACGCCCCGAGCAGCAGCAACCAGCGCTGGTAACGTGAAGAATCCACGGCCTGACGCCCTGCTGCGCGGCTTGCCTCGCGCAGCTTAAGGCAGTCTTCCCGGAGCGCACGTAAGGCAGGATCTTCCGCGAAAACCTCCATCACCGGCAGCAGTGTCTCATAATAGAAAACGTCCCAGTCGCGCGCGGGACCAAGCACGCCGCCCAGCCATTTTATTTCCTCGACCAGTGGTATGGTGACGGGCTCAGGAAGGATTTTAGAAAATACTTTGAAGGCCGAGCGCATGCGACGCAGAGCGACTCGCATCTGGTGCAAATATTCCGGGTCGCCTTGCTTCAGCATTCCAGTTTCGTTTGCCTGCAGGTGCTGTACGCACCCCTCCACGATGGCGATAAACGCATCGCTTGCATTCATGCTGGGGGCGAGCGATGGCGCCGCCGCCTTGGCTGGCGCCGGAGCTTCGCCGCTGTAGAGCCGGTAACCGCGTAGCGCCTTGCTGGCATTTTCCAGCTTGAGCGGAATGACTTTCTGCAACTCCAGCGCCATTTCGAAGAGCCGTACCGGGCTGCCTGATTTTAGTTCCAGTTCAATCTCGCAGATCGGTGATGCGGCAGCCTTGGCCCTGATTTCACCGCGGTCAAGGCAAAATTCGACTTCCTCGCCGGGCGTGGCTTGCAGCAACCGGGTTGTTCGCGTGAATTCGGTCACAAAAACAGGCTGTAAAGTCCGGCGCAGCTTGCTGGAGGCGAAAAGCCCGGGTAACACCAGACCCTGGAACGCGGCAAAATCGGGCTCTTGTCGCGCGACTGGGCTCTCCCATTCGCTGCGCTGGTAGAGTCCGCCCCGGGCTGTCTCGCCGCTTTTCACGGTTTGCAGCCAGCGCGAGCCGGAACGCCGCAGACGCAAGCTGGAGCCATGCTTGAAGAGATCGAGGTCAGGCGTGTCGTAATAAACCGTATACAGCTTTTGTCTTACCGGCCCTGCGCGGCATAAGGTCTTGAGCAATGGATGCCGCTGTAACCTGGCAACGTGTTCCGGAGCAACTCGCAGCTTAAGTTCGACTTCAGTGGGCATTTGCCAGCTTCGAATTTTTCCCGCATCTATCTTGGCTATCGGCGAATAGAGGTCCGACCAAGATTACAGGGGTTTTACGCACGCAGTATTATTGATTGCAGTATTAAGTTTAATGGTTTTTTCCATGTTTTTCATCACCAGGAAATGTTTCGTCCAGATTGCAGACGATCCGCGATTTTCAAAACAATCTCACAAAGGCCTCATTCAACCGTCTTGCTTGCCCGGCAGTTTGCCACCGTGCATCCTGTTGAGAAAACGCGTTAACCCGGGTTTGCGGCGCATGCGACAGGAAGCTTTGCGGTGCGGCGCATATCGCGATGGAACGCCGGCCGACAGACTCCGCCGGCGCGCCCATTTTTTCCGGCAAGCCCCTTCAAACCCTCGATCAGCAGAAGCTGTTCCGCATCATAGCGGGCGAGGATCCTCGCCGGATGATAAGGTTCCCTGACGTTGGTAGTCTGTATATAATCGGTCTGAACACGAAGACGAAAAATGATCATCGCCCAGATCAGCGATTTGCATGTCCGGCGCAAAGGTGAATTCGTTAGCGGCAGGGTGGACACGGCAGCCTGCCTCAGACGCTGCGTTGATGCGCTCCTGAAGCTTGAACCGCGGCCGGATGGGGTATTCGCCAGCGGCGATCTCGTCGAGTTGGGTCTTGCGGAGGAATACCAATATTTGCGCGAGCTGTTAGCGCCACTGCCCCTGCCGGTTTATTTAATGCCCGGCAACCACGACAACCGCGGCAATCTGCGCAGGGAATTCCGCGACCACGCCTACCTCGATAACGGCAAAGCGTTCCTGGATTATACGGTGGAAGCGTATCCGGTGCGCCTGATTGCGCTGGATACAGTCATCCCGCATCAGGGTGGAGGGTTGTTGCGGCCCGAACAACTGCGATGGCTGGACGGGCAGCTTGGCGAGCAACCCAGCAAACCGGCCCTGCTGTTCCTGCATCACCCGCCGTTTGCCACGGGAATCCCCTGGATGGATGCCCTTGCCCTAGCCAATGCCGAGGAATTGGGGGAGATCGTCGGCAAGTACCGGAACATCGAAGCCGTTCTATGCGGTCACGTCCACCGCTCAATTTGCCGGCGCTGGCACGGCACGATTACCATGACCTGCCCCAGCCCGGCGCATCAAATCACCCTCGACTTGCGCCGGGACAGCTCCGAAACTTTTACCTTGGAGCCGCCAGGATTTCTGCTCCATTACTGGAACGGCACAACTCTGGTGAGCCACACTGTTCCCGTGGGCGATTACGCCGGGCCTTATTCCTTCGAGGAGGAATGAACATGAGGCACCACCGTACACCCTGTCAAAAAAAGACATTCCCCTGTCACCGTTCTGTCAACCACAAGGCTTAATGTTTCGCCGCCACCACCAAGCGAGCGAAACGTGTTGTTCGCTTAAACCCGGCATCATCCCCCGATGGCAGAAGATTACTGACGGTATCCCTTGCCCAAAACAAAGCGGAAGTGCGCGAAGCCCAACGGCTCCGCTACAAGGTGTTCGTGAAGGAATTGGGCGCACGCCTGGACCGGCCGCGCGCTGCATGCCCTGATCCCCGGGACAGGTTCAAGCCGATAGTGCGGATGAATTGCGGGGTTGACGCGGAGATAATATTTCCATACTATTGGAAATATGGAATTAAAAAGCGTTCTGCGCGCTCTTGAAGCCTTGTCTCAGGAATCGCGCCTGGCCGTTTTCAAATCGCTGGTTGAAGCCGGTCCCAATGGCCTTTCAGCCGGCCAAATCGCCGCGCATCTTCGCTTGCCTGCGCCGACCCTGTCGTTCCATTTGTCCCAGCTCAAGCACGCGCAACTGGCATCATGCCAACGCGCAAGTCGCTCCCTGATTTATTCAGCAAACTTCGGCACCATGAATGAGCTGGTCGCCTTTCTTACCGAGAATTGTTGTGGCGGCGAACCGGAGCTTTGCGCTCCTGCAGGCGCTTTCCTCCGCGCCGGCAAACGCGGGAAAAGAAAATGAGGCATTCCATCTTGGTCACATCATGAGCAGGAGAACCTACAACGTGCTTTTCCTGTGCACACATAATTCTGCGCGCAGTATCCTGGCGGAAGCGTACCTCAACCACGTCGGCAAAGGCCGCTTCACTGCCTAGAGCGCCGGCAGCCACCCCAGCGGCCGGGTAAACCTCATGACCGTCGAAGTCCTGCGCAGGTCCGGCTATGCCGTCGATGGATTGCGAAGCAAAGACTGGGAAGAGTTCGCTTTGCCCAATGCGCCAGAAATGGATTTCGTCATTACCGTGTGCGACAGCGCCGCCGGTGAAGTATGTCCGGTATGGCCGGGTCAGCCGATGACGGCACATTGGGGGTTTGAGGATCCTTCGCAAGCAAAAGGCATCGAAGAAGAGCGCCGCCGAGTGTTTCATAGAGTTTTCCAGCAGATTACGGCCCGCATCCAGCTTTTTTTGAGCTTGCCCATAGAAAAACTGGATGCGCTGTCGTTGCAACAGCGCCTGAAAGATATTGGGAAGAGCAAGTTGTGACCGTCGCGCGACGTCTGGTCGCTGAAGTCTTGGGCACCGCATTTCTGCTTGCGACCGTAATCGGTTCCGGCATCATGGGGGAGCGGCTCTCAGGCGGCAATGTTGCGATTGCGCTGCTTGCCAACACGATTGCCACGGGAGCTGGATTAGTCGCCTTAATCCTCGCATTTGGTCCGCTTTCGGGCGCGCACTTCAACCCCGTAGTCTCGCTCGCGGAAGCCGCACAAGGCAGGCTGGCATGGCGGGATGCACCACTTTACGTCCTGGCGCAGATTAGCGGCGCGTTTGCCGGGGTGGCCATCGCCCACTTGATGTTCGGTGAGCCGCTGTTTTTCGCCTCGCATCAGGTCCGCGCGGGAGGGGCGCAGATGTTGAGCGAATTTGTCGCCACTTTCGGTTTGCTTATGGTGATTTCGAACTGTACCCGGCATCGTCCAGCTTTCATTCCGTTCGCAGTCGGAACTTATATCAGCGCGGCCTATTGGTTCACTTCCTCGACTTGCTTTGCCAATCCCGCCGTCACGCTTGCGCGGGCAGCAAGCGACACATTTACCGGCATCCGTCCGATCGACGTGCCGGGCTTTATTATTGCCGAGCTGTTAGGCGCGGCAGCCGCCGTGCTTTTATTGGGCTGGCTGAACCCGGCAAAAAGACAGACAAACTAGCGCGCATCGCACTCCTTTTGCGGTCAACTCTCCTCTGCAACTGTTATAAAACAATCAAAAAACCTTCATTAAAGTTTCTTATTTCACTGACAAACTGCTTGCTGCAAATGGACGAAAATACCATCTTGATAGGAGATACATATCATGAAGCAGCATGCATCCGAGTTCGACACTTCAGTTGCGGAGGAAGGCTTCCGGCAGATACAAGCGGCGAACGAGCAGCCATTCAGCCAGGAGCAGCACGACGCATGGCTTGAGCAATTTTTGGCTAACGCGCGCCAGGCCTTTGGCCTCCCGGTCAGCAGAAAAACAAGCATGGTCGCGCTTGCTCAGGAACTTGAACAACTGGGTTATTTCGGTTTTGCGCATTATCTTTATCTTCGCGCGAAGCGCGACTATTTGCATGCAACGTGCAAAGCCAGCCCGTGTGCCGGCTGCCAGTGAAAACAAGGCGCGGCAACTGTCAAATCCTGATTTTTTGAATCGGTTCAATTCCGGGGGGAAAGTCTCAACCCTTGGCTACCTCAGCTCGGTAGAGTTTGAGGAGCAGCAGTTAGCTTATGATGTAGGTGTCCACAGAACCGGGTGCAGCCCGTGCCATCGCCTTTCGCCAGGAGTGCGCGGTAGCTCCGCAGATCATCCTCATCCATGGCTTGTATCGCGCTCCCGACAACCCCGCCCACCGCTTGCGGAGTCGGCCCGAGCGCAAGCGTTGTGCCCAAACCGGCATAGAGATAGTGGTCGCCAAACGCTCGCTTGAGCGCCGCGAAGGTTGGCTCACCGGTGCAGTGACTGGGCGCGACGTAGTCCACAAGAAAAGTGTCATGCAGCTGATTAGTGATTTTTTCAATGTCCGGATCCTTGGCCACCACCAAGTGGAACCCGCCAGTGACTAAGTGGATGTGCTTGTTGATGGCGGTGGCGGCTTCGACGATCTTATCAATCCCCGGATGCGCGCAGCCGACGACAATGACCATGCCGTCGGATGTATCAATCGCGAGC
>DATMDB010000066.1:0-2454 GCA_035558075.1 Burkholderiales bacterium | reverse complement strand
CTGCGGAGCGATTCCTTATCACATGAACGCGCAGGAAGAAGGCCTGCACTGCATGCGCCGCAACATAGATCACTGGTGGCCCGACATCGAGCAAGGCGTGGAAGCGCTGGTGATTACCGCAAGCGGCTGCGGTGCTATGGTAAAAGAATACGGGCATCTGCTCAAGCACGACCCCGTTTATGCGGAAAAAGCGCGGCGCGTTTCGGCCATTGCCAAAGACATCATTGAAATCGTCACCGCAGAGAAAGAGAAAATCGGCGCGCAGGTATCCGGCTCAAAAAAACGCGGCGCGAAAACCGCTTTTCACTCTCCGTGCACATTGCAGCATGCGCTCAAACTGGGCGGTGCGGTGGAAAAGCTGCTCGCGGAATGCGGTTTTGAACTGACCGGCGTTCCCGATTCTCACCTGTGTTGCGGCTCGGCGGGAACTTACTCCATTCTGCAGCCCGAGCTATCACAAAAACTGCTTGCAAATAAAATCGCCGCGCTTGAGTCCGGTTCGCCCGCGCAGATTTTCACCGCCAACATCGGCTGCCTTGCGCATTTGCAAAGCGCAACCGAACTTCCGGTGAAGCACTGGATTGAGGCGCTGGAAGAATCCCTCAGCTCCCGCTCACCCTGAATGACCGGCGGTGATCGCTCGCCGTTCTTTGGCAAGCGGCGCCTGCTCATCGAAAATCACGCCGCTGCCTTCGACGGCCACGCCGAGGCTGTGCCACAGTGCCGGTAATTCGGTATCCACCGGCGACGCGCGCATGCGCTCGTAAAGCTCGTTCAGCACCGGAACTCCGGTGGCGGCATCGCCCACCTTGAAGGCGCGGCGCAGTTCCCAACTCTCTTCGATGCTGCCGCCCGCGGCATTGATGGCGCGCAGCGCATCCTGCAATCCAAAGCGGTTTTGCGTGCGCTTGCGGATTTCGATGTCTGCCAGCAGACAGAACAGCGCCCCGCCCCAATAGGTGCGCCCCCAGGTCGGCGTGTAGTCGAGCCCGCGGTCCCCCGCTTGCGGCAGGCCGTATGGCAAACCGTGCACCAGATCGCTCCACACTTTTTCCACGCTGAGCTGACCCGCTTCTGCGCGCGCGATCGGCTCGACATAAGTGGCGATTCCCTCCTCGATCCAGTGATGATTGTCGTCCACTGAGGGGAAAGCGAGATGCACCAGCTCATGCACCAACATCCAATCTTTATTCAGGTCCGTTTCAGTCGCGAAGCGGCCGAGAGATATTCTCACTCGCGCGCGCGGGTAGCCGAAGGATTTGCCTGATTGCACGCCGCTGCCCGCGACTGGAATGATGGTGATCTGCGCATGGCGCACCGGAAAACGGCCGTAGTAGCCCGCCACCGCGTGCGCCGACCTTGAAATCCAGTCAAGCACCTTGGATTGCGGAAGGTCCAATTCGCCCGGGGCAAACACGATATCCAGGGTGCTGCCAGCGATTTCAAGCTTGGCGGTGCCGTCAGAATCGTCAGCCTGCACTGAACCGGAGAAATGCAACAGCAGGAATGCGGATAGCAGAAGAATTGGTTTTTTCATTATTTATGCTATGCGCTATGCCGCGCTAGCGCCCACTCGACATGTTCTCTAACCAGCGGCGAAGAATCATCAAGTCGCTGCCGCAACGCTTCGGTTATCGCGAGCGAGCGCGGCGCGTTTCCTAATCCCACCGCGAGATTGCGCAGCCAGCGTTCATAACCGATGCGGTGTATCGCGCTGCCGGCGAGCTTCTCATGAAATTCCTCTTCGCTCCAGCCAAACAGCGCAACCAGCTGCGCATCGTCTAGACCATGGCGCACCGCGAAATCCGCTTCCTCGGAAGCCTGCGCATACTTGTTCCAGGGACAGACCAGCTGGCAGTCGTCGCAGCCATACACCCGGTTGCCCATCAGCGGCCGCAGTTCTTCTGGAATGCTTCCCTTGTGCTCGATGGTGAGGTAAGAAATGCAGCGCCTGGCATCGAGCCTGTACGGCGCAACGATAGCCTGAGTGGGGCAGATATCAATGCATTTTTCGCAGGTGCCGCAATGGTCTTGCTGGGCGCTGTCCACCGGCAGCGGCAGGTCGGTATAAATCTCGCCCAGAAAAAACCATGAACCGGTTTCGCGCGTAAGCAGCAAGGTATGTTTGCCCCGCCAACCCAGCCCCGCTTTGCGCGCAAGCTCCACTTCCATCACCGGCGCGCTGTCAGTGAATACACGGCAGCGGTGGTCGCCGACGCGCTCGTGTATCTTATCCACCAGAGTCTGCAAACGCCTGCGCAGCACTTTGTGGTAATCGCGCCCCGTGGCGTAGCGCGAGATATAGGCCCTGTTTCCATCCGCCAGGACCTGCCAGCCCTCGCGTGCATGTTGCGGCTGATAGTTGATGCGCACTGAAATCACGCGCAGCGTGCCGGGCAGAAGCTCGGCGGGGCGGCTGCGTTTCACGCCGTGTTTTGCCATATAATCCATGTC
>DATMDB010000065.1:0-2947 GCA_035558075.1 Burkholderiales bacterium | reverse complement strand
CGCCCATCGGGCTGATTCTCGGCAATGTGGATTTTTCCAACCTTTTTGTGGTGCTCAAGCAAGGGGCGGCTGCGGCGGCGCCGTACGCTTCTCTGGCGGAAGCGCAGAAAGCCGGCGCGGTCACCATCAACTACGGCAAGTTCCTGAACTCGGTTGTAAGCTTTATTATCGTGGCGTTTGCGGTGTTCCTGCTGATTCGCGCCATTAACAAGGTTAAAAGACAGGAACAAATCAAGCCAACCACCAAGGAATGCCCGCAGTGCTTTTCATGCATCTCGATAAAGGCCAAGCGTTGCCCGAATTGCACCTCGCAGCTTTAAAAACCGCGACATGAGAACCGCTCTGCTTGCGTGTTTTTTTCTCGCTGCTGCGGGGGATGCGCGTCCCGCCGAGGAGCCGCTGCGCTATAACGTGGTGGACTTGCAGGCTGAAGCGCAGCGTGAAATCCAGAATGACGTGATGACAGCAGCCTTGTATGTGGAGCAAAGCGGCGAGAATCCCGGGCAAGTCTCCAATTCAGTGAATAAAATCGCGAATGAAGCACTGCGCGTGGCCGGGGATGTGAAAAGCGTGAAGGCGAGTACCGGCGGCTATCAGACTTACCCGATTTACGGCAAGAATAAGCGGCTGGAAGCATGGCGCGTACACTCTGAAATCCGCATCGAGAGCAAGGATTTCAGCGCTCTCTCCAATCTCATCGGCAAGCTACAGTCTGCCATGCAACTTTCTTATCTCGGCTTTACGGTATCTCCTGAAGCCAGGCGGCAGGCGGAGAATGAACTGATTGCCGAAGCCATTTCCAATTTCCGCGAACGCGCCGATATTGTGAAAAAATCTCTTAATGGACGGGGATACAAGATACGCAAAATAAGTGTTAACACCAGCGGGTTTCATCCCCGCCCGGTGTTCGCGCGCGGGATAGCGGCCCAGGAAGTTGCCGCGCCCAATGTGGAAGGCGGCACCAGCCAAGTAACGGTAAACGTGAACGGTACGATTGAGGTCGAATAAATTCAGCGGGCAACGGATTTTTCGCCGCTAGGCTGCATGGCCCCGTGGCGCGGCCAAACGTTTATAGGCGGCCAACCCGAGGACCGCAAACACCAGCAAGCCAAGCAAAGCCGCGAGTCCCTTCCAAAAAGCCGAGTCGTCTTCGCCCTGCTTCAGCTTGATCTCAGTCCACATCCTCGACATGACTCGGCGCTGCTTGCGGTCGAAGTCTTTCATGAACTCCAGGTGCTTGGTGGTTTGCTCGTCGGGAAAAATGGCGGGGTTTTGCGCGATTTCAGGCTTGATGTATGGCAGCGCCGCGGCATTGGGATTGCCCGCGCCGATAAGGTTGGTCAGCTCCGCCGAGTTTTCGCCTTCAAGCATGAAATTGATGAATTTGTGCGCCAGATCCGGCCGCGGCCCGGATTTGTGCAGCACCATATTATCCATTCCGATTACCGCGCCTTCCTTGGGAATTTTCCAGTTGATGGTGAATTTGCGCGCCGCTTTTTTCGCATCCAGCGCGGCCTGGAAAAAATCGTTGGAGTAGCCGTGCGCCAGCCAGATATTGCCCACCGTCAGTTCCTTGATATAGCTCTGCGCGTTGAACGCCGCCCAGTAGGGCTTGGCGCGGATGATCAGGTCGCGTGCCTGTTGCCATTTCTCCTCGTCGGTGTCGTTGATGGAATAGCCGAGGTATTTCATCGCGGCGGCCATGAGCTCCCGCTGCGAGTCGAGCACGGTGACCCGGCCTTTTACTTTTGTTAAGTATTTCGGTTCGAAAATCACCGCCCAGGTGTCGGTGGGCAGTCCCAGTTCCTGCATCTTCTGCTCGTTGTAGCCGACGACTGTTGTCGAATAGGCATAGGGCACGGAGTATTTATTACCCGGATCGAAGTCGCGGTTCAGATATTCCGGATTGATGTTCTTGAGGTTGGGCAAGAGCGACTTGTCGAGGGGCTTGAGTGCGTTTTGCTTGATGAGCGAATCCACGGCATTTTGCGTCGGCACGAGAAGGTCGTAGCCGGTGGCGCCGGCAGCGAGTTTGGCCAGCATTTCCTCGTTGTCGCCGTAATAGTCCTGCACCAGCTTGCAGTTGCAAAATTTCTCAAAGCGCTCGACCGTGGCTTCCGAGATGTAATTGTTCCAGTTGTAGAGATGCAACTCGTCCGCAGCGAGCGCGTTGCCGCTCGCCAGCAGGAGCACGAGGAGCAGCGCGCGCTTCATTTTACGGCACCTCGCAGCGCATCGGGCGCGAATTTGGACGCGAAGATGATGGTAGTGAGGGTGAGCAGCATGAGCAGGGTGGAGACGGCGTTCACCTCGGGCGTGACTGCAATCTTGATCATCGAGTAAATCTGCAGCGGCAGGGTAGAGACGCCCACGCCCACGGTGAAGAAGGTAATCACGAAATCATCAATCGAAAGGGTGAACGACATCAGCGCGCCGGCGATCACCCCGGGCATAATCAGCGGGAACGTGACCAGCTTGAACGTTTGCCACGGGGTGGCGCCGAGATCGCGCGCTGCCTCAAAAATGCTCTCATCCATTCCCGCCAGCCGCGCGCGCACCACGATGGCGACGAAGCCGATGCAGAACGTGATGTGGGCGATGATGATGGAGAGCATGCCGAGCGTGAGGTTCATCACCTGAATGAAAAACAGGAGCAGGGAAACTCCTAGCAGGATTTCCGGCATCGCCACCGGGGTGATCACCATGAACGGCAGGAGTTTCGGATTATAGCGGTGGATAGCGATGCCCGCCATGGTGCCCAAAGCGGTGGCGACGAGGCTGGAAACAATGGCGATGGTGAGTGAATTGACCGCTGCACCGATCATCTGCTCGTCGTTGAACAGCACATGGTACCAGTTGAAGGTGAAGCCCACCCATTCGGCGTTGAGCCGCGAGTCGTTAAACGAATACACCACGACGATGATGAGCGGCACGTAGAGAAATGCGT
>DATMDB010000064.1:0-6410 GCA_035558075.1 Burkholderiales bacterium | reverse complement strand
GAGCTGATGTAATCCGGTGCCTGCTCAGCCATTTGCTTGAAAACCGGCTTGCCGATTTTCATCGAATACTCGAAATACTCGGTCTTCACTCCCCAGGTTCCGTCATGCCCGGAGCAGCGCTCCACGGTATTCACCTGCGTGCCGGGCACCATTTGCAGCAGCTCCCGGGTTTTCTGCCCTATGTTCTGCACCCGCAGATGACAGGGAATATGATATGACACCCTGCCGAGCGCCTGCTTGAAATCAGTTTTGAGCAAGCCATCGCGCTGACGCAGCATGAAATACTCGAACGGATCGAACATCGCCTCCGCAACCGCCTTGACTTCGGCGTCATCGGGAAACAGCAGCGGCAGTTCCTGCTTGAACATCAGGGTACAGGACGGCACCGCAGTGAGTATTGCGTAGCCTTGCTTGGCGAGTTTCACAAGCTGCGGAATATTAGCTTCCTTAAGTTTTGCTACCTCTTCGAGAGCGCCGAGTTCAAGCTTGGGCATGCCGCAACAGGCTTCCTTTTCCACGATCAGCGCGGGAATTTCATTGTGCTCGAGGATTTTTAGCAAGTCATGGCCTATTCCCGGTTCGTTGTAGTTGACATAGCAGGTGGAAAAAACCGCCGCCTTGCCGGGGGTATTGGCGCCGTCTTTCACTGCAAACTCATGGTTGCACACCGCGGTCTTGCGGAAAGTCGCGCTCTGGTATTCAGGCAAATGGCGGTCTTTATGAATGCCCAGCACATTTTGCATCGCCTTGCGGGCCACCGGCGACTTGTTGACCGCATTGACCATCTGCACCACCACGGGAATGCTGGCGAGTTTGCCTACAGCATCGGTGTTGGAGAGCAACTTGTCGCGGAATTTCACTTCGCCTCGCCGGTACTTGACGGCCTTGGCGCGCAGCATCACATGTGGGAAATCAACGTTCCAGGGATGAGGCGGCACATACGGGCACTTGGTCATGAAACACATGTCGCACAGATAACACTGGTCAACCACCTCCCAGTATTTTCTTTTGTCCACTCCGTCCAATTCTCCGGTAGTGCCCTCGTCAATCAAATCGAACAAGTGCGGAAAAGTGTTACACAGATTGACGCAACGGCGGCAGCCGTGACAGATATCGAAGATCCGCCCCAGTTCCTTGAGCAGCGGCCCCTCGCTGTAGAAATCAGGATTGCGCCAGTCAATGGGATGGCGCTGCGGCGCCTCCAGGCTGCCTTCTCTGGTCATGTCAGGAGTGAGACGTTCGGGGTGAGGAGCAAAAAACAACAAGAGATAAGGATTGTTAACTCCTTACCCCTCACGTAGCATTTAGTCGGCCAGTGCGTCGAGCGCTTTCTTGAAACGGTTGGCGTGAGAGCGCTCAGCCTTTGCCAGCGTCTCAAACCAATCCGCGATTTCGTCAAAACTTTCCTCGCGGGCGACCTTGGCCATTCCCGGGTACATGTCGGTGTATTCGTGGGTTTCGCCGTGAATCGCGGATTTCAGGTTAAGGCGGGTGGGACCGAAAGGCTGATCAGTTGCGGGATCACCACAGGGTTCCAGATATTCGAGATGACCATGGGCGTGCCCGGTTTCGCCTTCCGCAGTGGAACGAAACACGGCCGACACATCGTTTTGCCCTTCCACGTCGGCCTTTGCTGCGAAATATAAATAACGGCGGTTCGCCATGGATTCGCCAGCAAATGCCGCTTTGAGATTTTCATGAGTTTTAGAACCTTTAAGCTGCATCTTCATCTCCTGTAACTAATTGATTTAAAATAACAAGCTCTGATTATTGCATTTGCCGGAATGGCGCAGTGCATAAACCATAAACCGCACTTAGACTTAATCTAATCTGTGAACTAAGTGTAATCGGCGCCTTATGGCCTGTCAACAAAACTTCGTCTGGGGATTCAATGGCTCAATATCGATTCGATTTCAGCAAAGGTGCGGGCCACTTCGGTGGTTTGAATGGTTACTCCCAGTTGCCTTGCAACCTGGGTTGCAGAAAAAATGCCACGCACTTTCTGCGTTTGGTCCGCCGCGCTTACATCCACCGCCACAGCGTGCTGCCTGCCGATTTTTTTGAGGGTGGCAATCACATGGCCTACTCTTGCGCGGAGCACGTCATCCATTTTCAACACTTCGAGCTGGTGTTGTGGGGTCATGATGTCCCGCACCAAAACATCCTGGCGCTTGATCCCCTGTTCCTGGATAAAAAGTAGCGGTTTCTCGCCGAGGATGTCGGCGGCGGTAATCATGCCAAGCACCAAGCTTGATCTGTTCACCACCAGCAGCAGTCGCACCCCGCACTCTATCATGGTCTGGTTCGCGGCATCGAGCGTGGCTTCCGGCTCTATGATCGCAGCGCAAACATGCTTGAGATCCGTCATGCATTCCTGCGCCGGGCTTTCCAGATTGAGCCGCGCAGGCAGGCTTTGGGCGGGCTGTTGATAAGCGGGCAGGCTTTGGGCAGGCTGTTGATAAGTTGTGGCCGGGTTGAGCGCGGATAAAGGAAGCGGAGTGTAATCTCTGAACATGCCGTTGACCCCATTGGGTAAGCTATCTCTAATTTTTTTATAGCATCACCCAAAAAAACCGGCAACAACCAATTCAGCGGAAGATAGTGCCCCTGCTTAAGCAGTGCATAATGCTAGGGAACTTTTGTTTTTGGGCCGCGGTAATCCTTATAGCGACTCAGAAACCGCGACAGTTCATTGAGCGCCTGCTGATAAACTTCGCGCTTGAATTCAATCACAAACTCCAGCGGCACCCAATAATTCTGCCAGCACCAGGCATCAAACTCGGGATGGGAACTCGAGCGAAGCTTGACATCGCAATCTCGCCCGACGAGCCTTAACAGATACCAGATCTGCTTCTGGCCTTTGTAGGCTCCGCGCCACTCCCGCCTGACCCATTTAAACGGCACCTCGTAGCGCAACCAATCGCGGGTGCGCCCGATGATTTTCACGTGCTCCGCGCTTAAGCCGACCTCTTCCATGAGCTCGCGGTACATCGCTTGTTCGGGGGTTTCCCCGGGCTTAATGCCGCCCTGTGGAAACTGCCAGGAATGTTCTTTTACGCGCTTGCCCCAAAATACCTCGTTCTTGGAGTTCAGAATAATGATGCCGACATTGGGGCGATATCCATCTCGATCAATCATGTCAACCACCCGTCATTTCTCAAATTAATCCAATTTTTCCATATTTCACATAAGATTGTAAAATACTTGACTTTTGGCCGGGGTTTGACGGGAATTTATGCGGGTTTCGCAGTTTTTTCTTTCCACGCTGAAGGAAGCGCCTTCCGAAGCGGAACTCGTCAGCCACCGCCTGATGCTGCGCGCCGGCCTCATCAAACGCCTGGCGAGCGGCCTCTATACCTGGATGCCGATGGGATTGCGCGTGCTGCGCAAAGTGGAAGCCGTCGTGCGCGAGGAAATGGACAGAAGCGGCGCGATTGAATTGTTTATGCCCGCAGTGCAGCCGGCGGAGTTGTGGCAGGAATCCATGCGCTGGGAAAAATACGGGCCGGAACTGCTGCGCATCAAGGACCGTCACCAGCGCGATTTCTGTTTTGGCCCTACGCACGAAGAAGTTATCACCGACATCGTGCGGCGCGAAGTGAAAAGTTACCGCCAGTTACCTGTCAATTTCTACCAGATTCAAACCAAGTTCCGCGATGAAATCCGCCCGCGCTTCGGCGTAATCCGCGCCCGCGAGTTCGTAATGAAGGACGCCTATTCGTTCCATGCCGACAAGTCGAGCCTCGATCAAACCTACCGGCTGATGTACGGCGCCTATGCGCGGATTTTTACCCGGCTGGGACTCAAGTTCCGCGCGGTGGCCGCCGACACCGGCGCAATCGGCGGCACCGGCTCTCACGAATTCCATGTGCTGGCGGAATCCGGTGAAGACGCGATCGCATTTTGCCCGGACTCGGAATACGCGGCCAACATCCATCTCGCTGAAGCTCTGCCGCCGGCGTCGCCTCGTCCTCGGGCGGCAGAAAATATGAAAGAAGTCGAAACGCCGGGAAAACACACGGTCGAAGAGGTCGCAGACTTTCTCAAAATACCCACGAGCAAAATCGTCAAAACAATTCTGGTCATAACGAACGCCGGGGCCGGTTATCTGCTGCTGTTACGCGGCGACCATACTTTAAACGAAGCAAAGGCGTCGAAAGTTCCCGCCTTGTCGCAAGGTTTCCGTTTCGCGTCCGAAAACGAAGTACGCGAACGAATGCAATGCCGGGCCGGCTATATCGGGCCCGTCAACACGCATGTTCCGGCACTGCTGGACCGCAGCGCCGCGGTCATGAGCGATTTTGTCTGCGGAGCGAACCGCGATGGGTATCACCTCACAGGCGTCAATTTCGGCCGAGACGTTCAATATGCTCAAGGTGCAATTTATGATTTACGCAATGTTGTCGCCGGCGACCCCAGCCCTGATGGCAAGGGGAAATTGGAAATTTGCCGCGGCATCGAAGTCGGCCATGTTTTTCAACTGCGCACTAAATATTCCGAGGCTATGGACGCTACATTTCTCGATGAAACTGGGCAGACGCGATTCATGGAAATGGGCTGCTACGGAATCGGCGTATCGCGCATCGTGGCGGCGGCGATCGAACAGAATAACGATGAACATGGTATTATTTTTCCGCAGGCAATGGCGCCCTTCCTCCTCGCCATCGTGCCGATCGGCAAAAGCGCCGATGTACGCGCACAGTCGGAAAAACTCCACAATGAGCTTTCCGCCTGCGGTATCGAGGTCCTGCTGGATGATCGCGACGAGCGCCCCGGTTCGATGTTCGCCGACATGGAACTCATCGGCATCCCGCACCGGCTGGTGGTCGGCGAGCGGGGACTGAAGCAGGGCGAGGTGGAATACCAGGGACGTCGGGATGGGCAGGCGCAAGGTATTTCCTTGCAAAACTGCGTGAGTTTTATAAAATCCAAGCTATGCGCAAACTGATTGGCTGTTTTCTGCTGGTGGCGAGCCCGCTCACGTGGGCCGGCGCACAAATTTACGAGCCGCTTTCAGCGAGCGTCCGCGCGGTGATGCAAAAAGCGGTAACCGACAAAGCCAGCCCGCGGCTTGCATTTAGCTCCGAAGCGGAGGCCAATGCCTGGCTTGACGAAATGTCACGCCGGCTGGGAAATCGCATCCCCGACGCGAAAGCTCGTTATGATTTCCTCAAGACCGTGCATTACGAGGCGACCCGCGCCGGGCTTGACCCGCAATTGGTGCTGGGACTGATTCAAGTGGAAAGCCACTTCAAAAAATACGCGGTATCAAAAGTCGGCGCGCGCGGCTACATGCAAGTGATGCCGTTCTGGGTAAAAGAAATCGGCGTTAAAGAACATAACTTGTTTCATCTCAAGACCAATCTCCGCTACGGCTGCACCATCCTGCGTTATTACCTGGGTCTGGAAAACGGCGATCTGTACCGGGCACTTGGACGCTATAACGGGAGTCTCGGACAGCCCAATTATCCCAACCGGGTCGTCAGAGAATGGATTACCGCCTGGAAATACCCGGTGCGCGGCAGGCAAATCAGCCGCACTTAGGCACGGTGGGTTAACACTTCAACCCGGCTTGTAGTCCTGCCCTTTCAGCATACCCAGTTCGGACTGCCCCGCAGTCAGCCTTTTTGAACCCCAGGAACCGTTCAACAGTCTTCCGGTCGAGCGCTCCGACGTGACGCAGCGCCAGCTTGCCGCCGGGGCTGAATATGAAACTGGTGGGAAGCCCGTTGACCTTGCCGATTTGCGCGGCGATGTTGTCGTTACCCAGCACCACCGGATAGGATATGAACAAATTGTCGGCAAATTCGATCACCGCCTTCGAGTCCCGGTATTCCATGGCAATGCCGATCACTTCAAGTTCTTTGCTGTGGGCTTCGTACAGCGCCACCAAATCCGGGATTTCTTCAAGGCAGGGCGGACACCAGGTCGCCCAGAAATTCACCAATACCCATTTACCGCGGTAATCGCTAAGGCGGTGCGTTTTGCCCTGGGTGTCGGTCAACGAAAAATCTTCGGCGTAAACTGCGCCCGCGAGCATGAAACAGAGTGCCAAAATGAAACGCTTCATGAAAATCGCGACCTGATTTTGATTTATGGCTCCCTGCATAAAACCGAAGTTCCCTGGCCCCGCGCCGGCGCAGCAGATGGCACCCAAGGGTTAATTCTGTTGCATATTGCGTGAATAGTTGCCATTTTGCGTCTATACTTGGCCTTCCAATAAAATAATGCAAAATACGGCCAGTTGCGAGGCGTGCCTGTTCAGCATATTTTGGATTGCTTTGCCGGGGGCTTATTTGGAAGCAACAGTGCCTAATCTGTAATCCTGTAAGTAATTTATGCCACTCAAACTCAGTTTGCCCGAAACGGGTGAAGGATTGCAATTAAAAGCGGAAACCCGCCCGAGGCGG
>DATMDB010000063.1:0-3717 GCA_035558075.1 Burkholderiales bacterium | reverse complement strand
CACCAGCGTCTGTCGTGCTTGTGCGGAATCGGGATCTACGTCAGCCCACACCCTGGCCGCCTGCAACACCGCCTCCGGCTGCCTTGAATACAAGGCTATCTCGGTGGCGCGCTGCGCAATGCGCGGATCGCGCGTGGCGATGGCCAGATCAACGTACGCCTTGGTCGCAACATCAAGCTGGCCGCGCTGGCCGGCTATTTCACCCAGCAATAACTCGTAGAGCACGCCTTTGCTCAATTCCTGCTTGGGCAAGGTCTGGTTCTTGGCCGCGCCGGCCGGCTGTTCCTCCTGCTCTTCTTCATTGGCGGTCGCGGCGGCGCTGGTGGTTTTGAGAGGTTGCTGGGCGCACGCCACGAGAAATGCCAGCATGGCCAAAATAAGCAATTTGGGATGCATCGCTGTCCTAGAGAGTCGGAATCAAAAGCTTAGAAACACGTCATAACGCAGAGTTCTTCAGTATTACCGACATATTAGGTATATTTTGGGTTCACTACAAGAAAACTTGGGCGCATCCGGCCATTCTCCGCATATGACTCAACAAGTTTCGACGACAACAGTTCTTGCACAGCAGCTTTCGCGCTGGTTCGGCGCGCGCGGCGCGGTGTTGGAAATCAACCTGGAACTCAAAAAAGGCGAAGTGCTGGGTTTTCTCGGGCCGAACGGAGCGGGCAAGACCACCACCATGCGCATGCTGACCGGCAATCTGGCGCCGAGCGCCGGCAGCATCAGCATCTGCGGTATTGATTTGCTGGAACAACCCAAAGCCGCCAAACAGCTCATTGGCTACCTTCCGGAAAACCCGCCGCTGTATCGTGAGCTCAACGTGGATGAATACCTGACGCTTGCCGCAAGACTGCACCGCGTCGCCAAATCCGCTTTGAAAAAAACCGTAGAGGAAGCCAAACAGCGCTGCGGCCTGAATGAAGTCGGCAGGCAACTGATCGGCAGCCTGTCGCGGGGTTATCAGCAGCGCGTGGGCATTGCCCAGGCCATCATCCATAATCCGGAAGTAGTGCTCCTGGATGAGCCTACCGTGGGACTCGATCCGATTCAAATGCGCGAAATCCGCACGCTGATTCGCGAGCTCGGCGGCGCGCACAGCGTGATTCTCTCCACCCACATCCTGCCGGAGGTGGAAAGCGTGTGCGGCCGCGTGGTCATCATGCATCAGGGAAAAGGCGTGTACAGCGGCAGCATCGAAGCCTTAAGGCAGATGCGCGAAGGGCACTCATTGCAGCTGGGTTTGCGCAATCCGCCGGCTCCTGCGCAACTCCAGGTCGCCGGAGTGGGCGCAGTGGAAAAAGTCACCGACACCCTGTTTAACATCCAATTCGCGCCCGGCGCCGACCCAAGCGAGGAATTGGTGAAAACCGCTGCAGCGCAGGGCTGGGGCTTGTACCAGATAAACCGGCAGCAGGCGAGCCTGGAAGACGTGTTCGTGCAACTCACACAGCAGGAATGAACGCCATGATTTTCACTCTCGCCGCCAAGGAACTCAAAGCGCTGTTTGCTTCCCCTCTGGCGTGGATCGTGCTCGCCATTGTGCAACTCATCCTGGCGTGGATTTTTTTGTCGCGGTTGGACACGTTCCTGCTGTTGCAGCCGCAACTTGTACAACTGAACCAACCGCCCGGCGCCACCGAAGTGGTCGCCGCGCCGCTGTTCGGCAGCGCTGCGGTGCTGCTGCTGATGGCAGTGCCGCTGCTCTCGATGCGCCTTATCGCTGAAGAGCGGCGCAATCAAACCATGCCTCTGCTGCTGTCGGCGCCGCTTTCCATGACTGAAATCGTGGTCGGAAAATTCATCGGCTTGATGCTGTTGCTCGCCGCACTGATTGGCCTCTGCGCGCTCATGGCGTTGTCCTTGTACGCCGGCACGACGCCGGATCTGGGCTTGCTGGCGGGCAACCTGTTGGGGTTGTTACTGCTTAGCGCATGCTACGCCGCGCTAGGCCTTTATGTATCGTGCCTCACCTCGCACCCGGTGCTTGCCGCAGTCGGCGCTTTAGGCGCGCTGCTCGGCCTTTGGGTGATCAATATTGCGGCGAGCACCCCCGAAAGCCTGTTGCACTGGTTTTCCCTGCTCAAGCATTTTGAAAGCTTCAACCGCGGCTTGATTGACAGCGCCGATGTTGCTTTCCTGGTGCTCTTTACTTTGACCTTCCTGGCGCTGGCGATTAAGCGTCTCGATGCCGACCGTCTGCGCGGATGACAGTCATGCAAATTAATAAAAGACTCCGAATCCAGTTACTGCTGCAAAACAGCCTGTTCGGGTTGCTGCTGATTGCAGCGGTTGTTCTGCTGTCGTTGCTGGCGCGCGACCACCCTACGCAGTGGGACATCAGCCAGAACGGCCGCAACTCATTGACCCAAGCAAGCCTGGACGTGCTCAAGCAGCTGCATGGAGCGCTGACCATCACCGCATTCGCTACGCCGCGGGATGCGCGGCTTGGCGATGTGCGCAAGCTGATCCAGGATTTCATGATGCCCTATCAGCACGCCAAACCCGATATCCGGCTGGAATTTGTGGATCCCGTGGAGCAGCCGAAACTTGCCGGCGCCGCCGGAGTGCAGGTCAACGGTGAAATGGTGGTCAAGTTCGGCGCCAAATCCGAACATCTGACCGCGCTCAATGAACAAACATTCACCAATTTGCTGATGCGCCTGGCACGCTCGCAGCAGCGGCTGGTGATGCAGGTTGAAGGGCACGGCGAAAGAAAGCTGGACGGCAAAGCCAATCACGACCTCGGTGAATTCGGCAAACAACTTGCCGCCAAAGGGTTCCAGACCGCAAGCGTGAATCTGACGCAGGCGCAGGAAGTTCCCGACAATGCCAGCGTGCTGGTTATTACCCAGCCGCAAGTGGATTGGCTGCCTGGTGAAATTGCCAAGGTAATAAGTTATCTCGGCAAGGGCGGCAATCTGCTTTGGCTGGTTGACCCTGAGCCGTTGCACGGTCTGCAAGCGCTCGCCGATATACTGCGGCTTAAACTCACCACCGGCGCAGTGATAGATCCCGCGGCGCAACAGCTCAATGCGCCCGCCACATGGGCGCTGGGTTCCAGCTATGGCAAGCACCCGATTACCCGTGGCTTCAACCTGATCACGGTGTTTCCCTTTGCTCGCGAGGTGCGCGTTAATCAAAACCAAGATTGGCAATTCACCACGCTTATAGAAGTAGCGCAGCGCGGCTGGGTGGAAACCGGCAAACTGGATGGAACGGTGCGCTTCGACAAAAACCGCGATACCCGCGGCCCGGTGCCGATAGGTGTTGCTCTGGTGAAACAACTCACGGGACGCGAACAGCGGGTAGTGGTAATCGGTAACGGGGCTTTTCTCGCCAACAGCTATCTTGGCAACGCCGGCAACCTCGATCTGGGCGTGAACGTCATCAACTGGCTGGCGCAGGATGAGAACTTGATTACGATTCAGCCGCGCGCCACTCTGGACAGCAATCTTAATCTCGGTAAAACCGCGCTGACGTTGATAAGCGTCGGCTTTCTCGTCGCATTGCCGCTGATTTTTTTGGCGACCGGGGGAGCAATTTGGTGGCGCCGCCGCAAATTATGAAATCAAGGATCTGGCTGAATCTCGCGCTGTTACTCGCAGCAGGGGGCATAGGCTTGTTGCTGTACTTCAATCCACAAAGCAATGCCCCAATCGAATACCGGCTTTCCACGCTGCAAGCAGGGGATATCAAACGCATCACGATTGACAA
>DATMDB010000062.1:0-6585 GCA_035558075.1 Burkholderiales bacterium | reverse complement strand
GTGCCGCCTTTGGAGGTGACATGCTCTCGCAGCACCATGACCGGATCCGGGCTTGTTGCAGCGAGTTTTGCGGCACCAGAGAAGGTTTGGAGCGCGAGTTTGTGCGCTGTCTCGAACGGCAGCCCAAGCTGCTTCGCAGCCTCTTCGACCGCCTCGATGAAGTAGAACACATATCCAGGGCCGCTGCCTGAAATGGCCGTCACTGCATCCATTTGCTTCTCATCCCTTATCCAAACCGTTGGACCGACTGCGCTGAGGATTGCTTCCGCCTTCTTCTTTTCGTCTTCGGTTACGTCTGGCAGAGCGTATAGGCCAGTGATGCCTTCGCCGATCAGCGCAGGAGTATTCGGCATTGCTCGAATGAGATGTCGATGGCCACCCAACCAACGGGAAAGGCTGGTGAGCGTGATACCAGCAGCGATGCTGACGATCAAGTTAGCGTTGGCGGCTAAGCCGGAATTACGGGCCGCATCCTGCATTTGCTGAGGTTTGACGGCGAACACGATGATATCGTCATCGCGCTCCGCCCATGCCTCGTGGGCGTGTGCAAAACACCTGATCCCGTACTTTTGTTTGAGCCTTGTACGCGCCTCGGAGCTGATTTCTACGGCGCGCAGCTCGTCTTTCCGACAAAACGCCTTGTCGAGCAGGCCGCCAATAAGCGCACTTGCCATGTTACCGCCGCCGATAAAGGTGACGTTCATGGCCATGTTCTAAAGCCGCATGCGGGTGTCCGCATGGAGAATTCGGCGATCAACCGCTTGCGGCGAGTTTTTTCAGGTTTTCCAACCCGGCTTTGTACATCGCATTGATGGTGTTGGTCGCTGCGGCATCGTCTTCGCCGGTAGGGGGGCTGGCGAGCGGGGATTTGCGCTCGAATTTGCCGAACCACTCGACCACCGAGCCGCCATCCTTGCCGGGTTTCACCCTGATGGTGGAGATGTAATGGCTTACCGGCAGCACGCCTTCAATGATGCTGTACTTGAAGCTCTTGCCTTTATTGTTATAACGCAGCAGTTTTTCCTTGATGGTTCCGCCGTTCCGCAGGGTCAGAAGTCGCACCGCGCCTTTTTGATTATTGGTGCCACTGAGAATTTCGCTTTTCGCAACTGCGGGATGCCAGGTATTGAGCCCGTTGAAGTCTTTAATCTTGTCCCATACCGTGTCAGGAGAAGCGTTGATTTCGATGGCTTGCGTCACCGTGAGCTTGGCCGGCTTGCTCTCTTTCGGGGCCTTCGCCGCCGGGCTGATCAAAGGCACGACCAGCAGCAGGGCGAACATCGGCGTCAGGATTTTTTTCATTTGTTTGGCTCCGTTTTAGAGTTGGAATGAATATTTGAGGCAAAACTTGTGCCGAGTATAGGATTTGCCCAAATGTTGCGCAAGCGATTATTGCGGCTGGTTTGCAGCGGGTTGGCGTTCGCCGAAAATCGCGCTGCCCACGCGCACAATCGTCGCGCCTTCCAAAATCGCTGCTTCCAGGTCCTGCGACATACCCATGGACAGCGTATCCAGCAAAATTCCCCGGGCCCCAAGCGCGTCTTTCAACTCACGCAGTCGCCTGAACCGGTTGCGCTGCAATTCGAAGTCAGTGGTGGGCTGCGGGATCGCCATCAATCCACGCAGATGCAGCCGCGGCAGTGTCTGCATGTATCTTGCAAGCGGCAGTAGCTCGTCTGGCGCAACCCCGCTTTTGCTGGCTTCACCGCTTATGTTGACCTGGATACACACCTGCAGCGGCGGCAGGCTAGCCGGCCGGGCCTGCGACAGGCGCTCGGCGGTTTTACTGCGCTCTATGCTGTGCACCCAGGAAAAATGTTCAGCGACCGCCCGCGTCTTGTTGCTCTGTATCGGCCCAATGAAATGCCATTCCAGCGGCAGGTTTTTGAGCGCGAGAATTTTTCCCAGGCTTTCCTGCGCGCGATTTTCGCCGAAGGCGGTTTGTCCGGCGCGGTATGCTTCATCGATTTTGCGCGCCGGAAAGGTCTTGCTCACCGCGACCAGCTGTATCTCCTGCGGCGCTCGGCGGGCTGCCTTGGCGCATGCTGCAATGCGCTCCTTCACGGCTTGCAAAGCCAAAGCGATTGTGGTCATATAGAGGAGAAAAGGGGCAGCACTCGCTCTCTGTGAGTGCTTCCTGCGTTCACATCTCAAGGGATTATAATGGATATTGCTGAACTGCTGGCTTTCGTCGTCAAGAACAAGGCATCGGACCTGCATTTGTCGGCCGGGTTGCCGCCACTGATCCGCGTACTTGGCGACATCAGGCGCATCAATCTGCCGCCGATGGAGCACAAGGAAGTGCACGACATGATTTACGACATCATGAACGACAACCAGCGCAAATTCTACGAAGAAAATCTTGAGTGCGATTTTTCCTTCGCGATTCCCAACCTGGCGCGCTTCAGGGTCAACGCCTTCGTGCATAATCGTGGCGCCGGAGCTGCGATGCGGACTATTCCTACCAGGGTGCAGACCCTCGAAGAGCTGCATTTTCCCAAAATTTTTGCAGATGTTATCGACCAGCCGCGCGGCCTGGTACTGGTAACCGGCCCCACCGGCTGCGGCAAGTCCACTACGCTCGCGGCGATGGTCAACCATGTCAACGAGAACATGTACGGGCACATCCTGACGGTGGAAGACCCGCTCGAGTTCGTGCACGAGAGCAAAAGGTGCCTGGTCAACCAGCGCGAAGTCGGGCCACATACCTTGAGTTTTGCCAACGCGCTGCGCTCCGCCCTGCGCGAAGACCCTGATATCATCATGGTCGGCGAGATGCGCGATCTGGAAACCATTCGCCTGACTTTGACCGCGGCCGAAACCGGGCACCTGGCGTTAGCCACTCTGCACACCAGTTCCGCCGCCAAAACCATAGACCGCATCATTGACGTGTTCCCGGCAGCGGAAAAGGAAATGGTGCGCTCCATGCTGTCGGAATCGCTGCGCGCGGTTATTTCGCAAACGCTGCTCAAGACCCAGGACGGCAGCGGACGTGCGGCGGCGCATGAAATTTTGATCGCCACTCCTGCTATTCGCAACCTGATCCGCGAGAACAAGGTGGCGCAGATGTACTCGGCGATTCAAACCGGACAAAACGTGGGCATGCAGACCCTCGATCAGACCCTGGTGGAACTGGTTAAGCGTGGTGTCGTGAGCGCCGGCGAAGCGCGCAGCAAGGCTACGAACAAGGACGCTTTCTTTGGGTAAGCGCCGGCGCATTTTTGCAAGGAGCAGATGATGGAACGAGAGCAAGCGGTAAAATTCATGCACGATCTGCTGCGCCTCATGATCGGCAAAAAAGCCTCAGATTTGTTCATTACCGTGGGCTTCCCGCCGGCGATCAAGGTGGACGGCAAGGTGACGCCTGTTTCCAACCAGACGCTGACGCCGCAGCATACTCAGGAATTCGCGCGCGCTCTGATGAATGACAGGCAGGCCCAGGAATTTGAAGCCACCAAGGAGTGCAATTTCGCAATCAGCCCGCCGGGGATCGGCCGTTTCCGTGTCAACGCTTTCGTGCAGCAGTCCCGAGTCGGCCTGGTACTGCGCACCATCACTACAGCAATTCCGAAATTTGAGGAACTTAACTTGCCATCGGTGCTGAAAGATATCGGCATGAGCAAGCGGGGGATCGTGATTTTTGTCGGCGGCACCGGCTGCGGCAAATCCACATCGCTCGCGGCTATGGTCGGCTACCGCAACGAAAACAGCTACGGCCATATCGTTACCATCGAGGATCCGGTGGAGTTCGTGCACGAGCACAGGAATTGCATCATACCCAGCGCGAAGTGGGGGTAGACACCGACAACTGGTTTTCGGCGCTGAAGAACACACTGCGCCAGGCGCCGGATGTGATTCTGATCGGTGAAATCCGCGACCGCGAGACAATGGAGTACGCAATCGCCTTTGCAGAAACCGGCCACTTGGCCATGTCCACGCTGCACGCCAATAGCTCCAACCAGGCACTGGACCGGATGATAAACTTTTTTCCTGACGAGCGCAGACAGCAATTGCTCATGGATTTGTCATTGAATCTCCGTGCCTTGGTTTCACAACGCCTGATTTTGAGAAAAGAAGGCAAGGGGCGCGTCGCCGCGGTCGAAATCATGCTCAACTCGCCGCTGATTTCCGAACTGATTTTTAAAGGCGAAGTACAGGAGATCAAGGAAATCATGTCCCGGTCGCGCGAGCTGGGGATGCAGACTTTCGATCAGGCGCTGTTCGATCTGTACGAAGCGGGGCAGATCAGCTATGAGGATGCGCTGAGGAACGCCGACTCGGTGAATGACTTGCGCTTGAGAATCAAGCTGCACGGCGGGGAATCGAAAGACAGGGATGTGATGTCAGGCATCGACCACCTCAATATCGTATGAGGCGTGAGGTGTGAGAAGTAAGGAGTGAGGTGCTAAAACTCACACCTGCATTGCCACTAACTCCTTACACCTCACTTTTTCCCCGCCGCATACTACCTTCCACCATCTTGTACTCAAACAAGCGGCACTCCAGTGCGCCGTTATAAAGCGGCGTGCGTTTTGACGCATTCAGCCGTATCAATTTCGGCAGACGCATATCGCCGCTGAATATATAGCAATTCCATCCGCTGAATTTATTTTTGAGCACATCGCCGAGTCGTGGATAGAATGCCGCAAGCGCTTCACTTTCGCCAACGCGCTCGCCATAAGGCGGGTTGGTGACCAGGATGCCCTGGCGGGCGGGCGCGGAAATTTCCAGTATATTGGCCTGCTTTAGCTGCACCGTGCCTTCAAGGCCGGCCGAAGAGAGATTGGCGCGAACTGTGCTAAGCGCGTTACCGTAGAGGTCGCTGCCATATATTGGCAGAGAAACTTTTGGTATCTGCCGCTTGATGCTTTGGTCTGATAGTTGTTTCCAGCTGCGCGCGTCGAAATTTTTCAGTTTCTCAAAAGCGAAATGCCGCTGCGCGCCCGGCGCAATATTAAGCGAGATTAACGCGGCTTCCAGCAAAAACGTGCCGCTGCCGCACATCGGGTCGAGCAGCGGTGTTCCCGGTGACCAGCCGATCAAGCGTAAAATTCCAGCGGCCAGATTTTCGCGCAATGGCGCCTCCCCCGTTTGCCTGTGCAAGCCGCGCTTGAAGAGCGGCTCGCCGCTGGTATCGAGGTACAGAGTTACGTTATGCGCATCAAGAAAGGCATGGATGCGGACGTCAGGTTGCCGGGTATCCACGCTGGGCCGCTTGCCGGCATGGGCGCGGAATCGGTCGCAAACTGCATCCTTGATTCTCAGAGTGACGAAATCCAGACTTTTGAGGGGGCATTGGATGGCCTCTACTTTGATGCGGATGGTAAGCGCCGCATCAAACCAGGTTTCCCATTTGACGGCGGATGCAACCCGGTAAACATCCTCTTCGTTCCGGTAGCGGTCGTGGGCAACTTGCCACAGAACGCGGCTGGCGATGCGACTTTGCAGGTTGACGCTATAGCAAAGCTTGAAATCCCCGCTGAAATGCACACCCCCGCTGTCCGTGATGATCACTTCGGCGCCGAGTTCCTGCAGTTCCTGCGCCAGCATCGCTTCCAGGCCGCGCGGGCAAGGGGCGAAAAATTTCCAGGTTGGATTCATGGTGGAGTTAAATAGTACACGAGGGTGGATGAACTATCTTGCAGTGCTATTGCGATGCGCATCAGGCGCAACCGCAAAAACCCCTATACCGGGAGTTTGTAAATCGCACGTGGCGTTTATTGCCCATGCAAGCAGCCGGGATGACGGCGCGCCGCCATGAAATTGAAACCGCCGTATTATGCGACGCCATTATCGGGCAGGGGATGCGCGGGCGCGATAGCCGTGCCTATTTAACCCGGCCGTCGGTGACGCAGGAAAAGGACAAGAAATAGCTCATCAGGAGCGCCAACGGGAAACTCGAATTAAAACGGTTTTACCACAACCAGAATCACCACTGCAATCAATATCACGGTAGGAATCTCGTTAAGCCAGCGATAGAACTTCTGGCTGTGGCTCTTGGGATCGTTCTTAATGTCAATCAGCAGCTTGCCACAATATATGTGAAACAGAATCAGCAGGATCACCAACCCCAGCTTGACGCTCAGCCACAGGCCGGAAGCAGCAGAACCCAGCAACCAGAAGCCAAAGACCAACGTTAGCACCGCTCCCGGTGTCATGATGTAGAAATAGAGCTTGCGCTCCATGATCAGGAAGCGCTCAATGCTTATTTTGTCTTCGGCCGCCGAGTGATAGACAAACAGCCGCGGCAAATAAAACAGCCCCGCGAACCAGGTGACCATGGAAATCACGTGAAACGCTTTAATCCAGAGCATAATCTTAAATTCCGCAGTTAACCGCCGATGCACGCCGATAAACGCCGACAAAACAGATGATTTTTCCGGCTGCTGAAATATCTGCGTTCATCTGCGTTAATCGGCGGTTTGGCGGGTTTTTGGGTTTATGTCAATAAGCGTCGGCGTGTCAATACCGGCGCCGTAGAAAATCCTGCTGCAGCGCAGGATTTGTACAGCCCCTGTGCGGCTAGGACGGCCATGTGTCAAGCACGACTTGTTTGAGTTGCAGCAGCCGCCCATGAAAAAAATG